>JAVHSF010000191.1:15919-18626 GCA_036172035.1 Gallionella sp.
TTCACGCCGAAAAACAGGCCGGATAATCAACTTATCCGGCCTGTTTTTACAAAGAAAATGCTGCGTCCTTACACCGAGAACGACGAACCGCAACCACAGGTAGTGGTGGCGTTCGGGTTCTTGATGACGAACTGTGAACCTTCCAGCCCTTCCGTGTAGTCAATTTCCGCACCCACCAGATACTGAAAACTCATCGGGTCTATCAGCAGTTGCACGCCGTTCTTGTTCAGCACGGTGTCATCTTCGTTGGTGATTTCATCAAACGTGAAACCGTACTGAAAGCCTGAGCAGCCACCGCCGCTGACGAATACACGCAGCTTGAGTTCGGCGTTGCCTTCTTCTTCGATCAGTTCCTTCACCTTGTTGGCCGCGTTATCGGTAAACAACAGCGGGTCTTGCGATTCCGTTGTAGCCATTTCGGTCATTGCATTCATGATTGCTCCTTAAATAAATAATGTGGGACACGCCATGCGAATTTCATCTTGCGAAAGCCTGGCACTCTGCTCCAGATGCCGATGATACTTGAAATCCGACGAAAACCGCCTATACCCAGACAGTTGTTATGGGAATAGGCTGGCACTTCCTATCCATTGCGCGCGGCAATAATCTCGTCGAACCCCGCTCAGGGCAACAGAGGAACAATATTGAGTGCCAGACTTTCCGGAAAATTGAACATGATGTTCATGTTTTGCACGGCCTGCCCCGCCGCACCCTTGACCAGATTATCAATCACCGACAACACCACCACGGTGTCGCCACCTTGCGGTCTGTGTACGGCGATGCGGCAGCGATTTGAACCGCGCACAGAACGGGTTTCAGGATGACTGCCTGCGGGCATCACATCCACGAAGGGTTCATGCGCATAACGCTGTTCAAACAACGCCTGCAAGTCCACATCCCGTGTGAGTCTGCCGTAAAGCGTGGCATGAATACCGCGTATCAGCGGGGTCAGATGCGGCACGAAAGTCAGCCCAACCTCCTGATTCTTTACCCGCCCCAGCCCTTGTCTGATTTCCGGCAAATGGCGGTGACCGGGAACACCATAAGCCTTGAAATTATCGCCCGCCTCGGCAAACAACGCGCCGATTTCCGCCTTGCGACCGGCACCCGACACACCCGACTTGGCATCGGCGATCAGGTTACCCGTCTCAACCACACCCGCTTCCAGCAAAGGAATAAAGCCCAGTTGCACCGCTGTCGGATAACAACCCGGATTGGCAATCAGGCGTGCGGATCTGATTTTCTCGCGATTGACTTCCGGCAACCCATACACCGCATCACGCACCAGTTGCGGACAAGCATGTTTCATGCCATACCATTTTTCCCATGAAGCGATGTCCTGCAAGCGGAAATCGGCTGCCAGATCAATGACTTTCACGCCCGCATCCAGCAGGGCACGCGCCTGCTGCATGGCGATACCGTTAGGCGTAGCGAAGAACACCAGATCGCACTGCGCAAGCATCGCCTCATCGGGATGAACGAACTGCAAATCAACCATGCCGCGCAAGCTGGGGAACATTTGACTGACCGGTGTACCTGCGTCCGCGCGTGAGGTAATCACCCGCAATTCGACCTGCGGATGCAACGCCAACAGGCGCAATAACTCTACCCCGGTGTAACCCGTCCCGCCCACTATGCCCACTTTAATCATCGCAGCTCCCTATTAAACACGCGGCATGATACTACAAAAGCAAAAACCGCCCGAAGGCGGTTTTGTGATACTTCCATCCGCCCTTCGTCAGGCTCAGGATAAAATTAACGCTTGGAGAATTGTTTCCTGCGGCGAGCCTTGCGGAGACCGACTTTCTTACGTTCGACTTCGCGCGCATCACGTGTCACCAGACCGGCAGCTTTCAAGACTGGCTTGAAATCGGCGTTGTAGTCTATCAAGGCACGCGTGATACCGTGACGAACCGCACCCGCCTGACCCGATTCACCGCCGCCTGAAACGTTCACCATGATGTCAAATTGGCCCAGTGTATCGGTCAGATTCAAAGGCTGACGGACGACCATACGGCCTGTTTCGCGTGAGAAAAACACGTCAATTGGCTTGTCGTTGACAACGATGTCGCCCTTGCCTGCTTTGATGAACACACGTGCCACCGCGCTCTTGCGGCGACCTGTTCCGTAGTTATAGCTAACGCTCATGATTATGCCTTCGACAAGTTAACGGTTTTAGGTTGCTGCGCTTCATGCGGATGCGCTGCACCTGCATAGACTTTCATCTTGCGCAACATCGCGTAGCCCAGAGGACCTTTAGGCAACATGCCTTTAACCGCTTTTTCCAGAACGCGCGCCGGATGAGTGGCCTGCATCTTGGTAAAGTTTGTTGTATACAGACCGCCCGGATAACCAGTATGACGGTGGTACAGCTTGTCTTTTGCCTTATTGCCGGTAACGCGCAGTTTTTCCGCATTGACCACTACGACGAAATCGCCAGTATCAACGTGCGGTGTGTAAATCGCTTTATGCTTGCCACGCAAACGAGCAGCAATTTGTGCTGCCAAACGGCCCAGCACTTGATCTGCAGCGTCTACCAGAAGCCAGTCATGCTGGACTTCGTGCGCTTTGGCGGAAAATGTTTTCATAGCCAGTATTCCTAAAATTCAGTGTGTAAACCTCGAAGGGCGCGAATTCTAGTTCATCCCATCCAATCCTGTCAAACTAAATTTTGCTATATCCACAGGATGTTGCACATTGCCAGTAC
>JAVHSF010000191.1:18726-21306 GCA_036172035.1 Gallionella sp.
TACCGGACACGTCCCGGTCAGGCGAATCTACACTTGGCGCGGCGGCTATCGTCATCCTTGGAGGGGGAACGTATTTTCATGCGCCTGAATACGCCGGACAAGACACGGTCAGCGAACTCGTCCTGCCCCGTCTGCGCTATGGCGCAAGGCTACAGCGCGAATTAAGGCTGCCAATATTGGTCTCCGGCGGCAAGCCACTCGGCAATCGTGTTTCGGAAGCGCAGCAAATGCGCGTCGCACTGGAACAGGACTTTCAAGTCCCGGTGCGCTGGACTGAAGACACCTCCGACAATACACAGGAGAATGCGCGTAACGTTTACCTGATACTACATAAATCAGGCATCAATAAAATTTATCTGGTGACTCACGGCTGGCATATGCTTCGCGCATCAACGGCCTTCCGCCGTGCAGGCTTTGCAGTGGTTGAAGCGCCGACCGCCTTCACTACGCGCTACCGGATTGATCTGTTAGCCTTCGTGCCGCGCGCCGAATCGTTGCTCGACAGTAAATATTTTTTCCATGAAATGATTGGTTTGCTGTGGTATCAGGCAAAATCAGCACTTTCCCACTAAAGCCACATAAGGAATCAAGCATGAAAGCTCGCGTCAAATGGGTAGAACAAGTCTCCTTCCTGGGTGAAACAGAAAGCAATCACGCCGTACTGATGGACGGCGCACCCGCCGCAGGTGGGCGCAATCTGGGGCCGCGCCCGATGGAAATGCTGTTGATTGGCGCAGGCGGCTGCACCAGTTTCGATGTCATCACCATTCTGAAGAAGAGCCGCCAGGAGGTGACCGACTGCTATGTCGAGCTGGAAGCCGAACGCGCCGAGACCGAACCCAAGGTATTCACCAAAATACACATGCATTTTGTGGTCAAGGGTCGCAACATCAAATCTGCCGTGGTGGAGAAAGCCATTAAACTTTCTGCCGAGAAATACTGTTCTGCCTCCATCATGCTGGGTGCGACCGCTGCCATGACGCACGACTTTGAAGTCATTCAAGAAACCCTATAACACCGGATTAACGATGCCATGAGTCAGGTTTTCCTTTATGACACCACGCTGCGCGACGGCACGCAACGCGAAGATATTTCATTGTCAGTTGACGATAAGCTGGTCATCGCCAAACGGCTGGCCGATTTCGGCTTCCATTACATCGAGGGAGGCTGGCCGGGTTCCAATCCCAAGGATGCCGAGTTCTTCGTCCGCGCCGCCAAGCTCGATCTAGGCGCTGCCAAACTCGCCGCTTTCGGTCGCACCCGTCAAAAAAACAGCCCCTGCGAACGGGACTCCAACCTGCAAGCCTTGCTGGAAGCTGCCACTCCGGTGGTCACGATGGTAGGCAAGAGTTGGGATTATCACGTCAAGGTCGTGCTTTCCGCCACACTGGAAGAGAATCTCGCCATGATCACGGACAGCGTGGCCTATATGAAAGCGCAAGGCCGCGAAGTCATCTTTGATGCAGAGCATTTTTTCGACGGCTTTGTCGCCAATCGGGAGTACGCGCTGGCAACCTTGCGGGCTGCGTCCGATGCGGGCGCTGACTGGCTGGTGTTGTGCGAAACCAACGGCGGCAAGCTACCCTGGGAGGTCGAAGAGATCGTGCGGGACGTGGCGCAACGCATCCGCACCCCGCTGGGCGTACATTGCCACAACGATACCGGTTGCGGCATCGCCAATTCGCTGGCGGCGGTACGCGGCGGCTGCACCCAGGTGCAGGGGACGATCAACGGCTACGGCGAGCGCGTCGGCAATGCCAACCTGACCACTATCATCCCCAATCTGCAACTCAAGATGAACCGGCGAGTGGTCACGCCGGAACAGTTGCGCGAACTGACCTCGCTGGCTCATTTTGTCGCGGAAGTGGTGAACCTCAAGCACTATAACCACGCGCCCTATATCGGCCACAGCGCTTTTGCCCACAAGGGCGGCATCCATGTCGCCGCCATGCTCAAGGCCGCCGACACTTACCAGCACATAGACCCCGCGCTGGTCGGCAACCAGATGCGTTCCGTGGTATCCGAATTATCCGGGCGCGGCAACATCCAGTTTCAGGCCAAAACATTGGGCATAGCACTCGCCAACGAGGATGCCCAGCGCGTACTCAACCACATCAAGCATCTGGAACACGAAGGCTTCACCTTCGAAGCCGCCGAAGCCAGCGTCGAACTGATGCTGCACCGTCTACGCGAAAATTATATGCAACCATTTGAACTGATTGATTATTTTGTCATGACAGAACGCCGCCAGAGCCGCGGCCTGTTATCGGAAGCAACGGTCAAGGTTAAGGTAAACGGCGAAATAAAATTTATCGCAGCGGAAGGCAACGGTCCGGTCAACGCCCTGTCCACCGCCCTGCGCGGCGCATTGTCAGCCATCTACCCCGTGCTGAAAACCGTCCGCCTGATAGATTACAAGGTGCGCATTCTGGATAGCGCCAACGGCACTTCCGCCCTGACCCGCGTACTCATCACCTTTCAGGGCAGCGGACACATCTGGACCACGGTGGGAGCCAGCACCAACATCATAGATGCCAGCTGGCTCGCCCTGTCGGACAGCCTGGAATATGCGCTGGTGAA
>JAVHSF010000192.1:0-1064 GCA_036172035.1 Gallionella sp.
CTAGGATTCGCAATCGAGGCAATTTTCCCATAATTGATGCGCTGATAATCGGCAGCAATGGTAGTGCTTCCTGTCGCTTTAACAGCAACTCCCAAATTAAAGTTTTCTGGAATATCAAAGCTGCCTTGCTCAGCAAATAAGCCACTATATTTGCTGAATTTACTCATTTTCATTTTGCTTGCGTAAGCCGCACCTAAGGTCACAGAGTCCGACACTTTTCCCTGCCAACCAAAACGTACGCCCCAGCCCGTTGAAGAGTCATAGCCGTTATCAGTTAAGTTTGCGGGAGATGTAGATAATCCCGCAAACGGCCCTAAACCATTTGCGCCAAAGCGCTGATAACCAAATAGTGGCGAAATGCCAATAGAGTTGGTTTCATTAATTTTATAAGCCAACGTAGGTGCAACAATCAATTGTTCGAGATTGATCCCAAGCTTGCCAGGAGCACAAAACGGATTCGATGCTGGTGCACCTAGCCCACACTGGTTGGCGGCAACAGAATTCCCTTGGGTATAAGAAGTATTCATCCCCCCATTACCATAGACGGTTACGCCCAATGACATGTCAGAACTCATCATATGGTTGTAGCCAAACTCAGGAACAAAAAAGTTATTGTTGGTGCTTTCTTCAGCGAAAGCGGCTCCCCCGCCAGAACGACTTGCGCCGCGTTTAGGACCAAACCAATCTAGCCCCACATCTAAACGATCACCAACCCATACCATACTGGCAGGATTATTTGCGCCACCCATGGCATCAATAGCCATCGCAGTAGCTGCCCCCCCCATGCCCTTGGCCTTCATGCCATAGCCGTGTGAAAAATAACCATTTGTCGCATGAGCCAACGGCGACACCATGATGCCTGCGGCAAACATAGCAACAACAATTTTTGATACTTTCATGAGACTCTCCCTGTGGGTTTGTATAAACAGCTTATGGGTAACACGACTTCAAGATCAAAACGAATGGGTATTACACGAACAGGCAAATATCGGTTTCACCTGCGAAGCCGAAGAAGGTAGAAGCTCCACCGTATTCAACATTTTCAATGAACTCACTCTTGTCAA
>JAVHSF010000193.1:0-1057 GCA_036172035.1 Gallionella sp.
GCTTCAACCTTGACCTTGGGCAAAAAATCCACCACATATTCCGCACCGCGATACAACTCGGTGTGACCCTTTTGACGACCGAAACCTTTGACTTCAGTGACGGTAATGCCCTGCACGCCAATCTCGGACAGCGCTTCACGCACTTCGTCGAGTTTGAAAGGCTTGATGATGGCTGTGACCATTTTCATGATTTTCTCCTGATGGGGAGGGAGCTACTCCCGCCCGGCTGTTGGTTAAAACGAGTGAGTCAGAGACAACGCAACGGTGTCTTTACCCCAATCCCTTGTCACACCTGAACCGCTGAGATACGTGTAATAGCCACCGGAACGGGCATTTGTTTTGGTATAGGTCAGACCTGCCACATAACCGCTAAAATCCTTGGTCACATTCAGCTTGTAATCGCTGTAGGACGGATCGAGATTGGCAGCAACTAAACCCGCTGCGAACGTCCCCTTGTAGGTTTGCTTGCCGTAATGCGCACCCAGAGTGAAACCACTGTCACCTACCGGGTAACTGGCATTGAGTTCCAGATAATTCGTACCCGCTGCACCCGGTACAGTCAGGAACTTGCCAAGGCTGTATGAATACTTCGCAGTCAGCCACTTGTAGCCCAGCGCGCCGTAAACCTCTTCGGTATCGGCCTTTGCATAAGTTGCTGGCGGGGTGTAGTTGCCCAGGTAGTTGTAGCGAACGTAACCCACGTCATAATTAAAGTCTTCGGCAAAGGTGTTTTTGAAACCGAAGTAGGTATCCAGCTCCAGACTGGCTTCACCCGTTGCACCACTACCGGTAATCCAGCTCACATTGGAACCCCACAAGCCGGCATACCAGCCGCTGGCATGGGCATAATCAACACCGCCTTGTATCGCAGGCTTACCGACAGTCTGGGTGATGCCACGATAAACATAGTCACTGACCAGACCCACGTTTGCAGTGACGGTATGTTCAGATGCAGGAACGACATGAACGCCTTCCTTATGATCAGCCGTTTCGGCATCCGCTGCCATTGCTGCGCCAGGAACAGCCAAAGCAGCCAGGATAAGTGTGTTCAATAATT
>JAVHSF010000194.1:0-1053 GCA_036172035.1 Gallionella sp.
GGCATCATGAGCAATCTGCTGGAACAACTCGAATCCATGACCACCATCGTTGCCGACACGGGCGACATTGCGGCGATACACGCCAACCACCCGCAGGACGCGACGACGAATCCCTCACTGCTGCTCAAGGCCGCCACGCTGCCGGAATACCTGCCGCTGATCGGGGAGGCACTGCGCTGGGCAAAATCACAAAGCGGTGACCGCGAGCAGCAGGCGCACGATGCGATGGACAAGCTGGCAGTCAATGTCGGCGTGGAAATATTGAAATATGTGCCGGGGCGAATCTCGACTGAAGTGGATGCGCGGCTGTCTTTCGATAGCGCAGCCACCATCAGCAAGGCGCGCAAGCTGATCGGCCTTTACAAATCAGCGGGCATCGCCAGCGAGCGGGTATTTATCAAGATCGCCTCGACCTGGGAAGGCATCCGCGCCGCAGAAATTCTCGAACGCGAAGGCATCAACTGCAACCTCACCTTGCTGTTCGGTTTTGCCCAGGCGCGCGCCTGTGCCGAAGCGGGAGCTACACTGATCTCGCCATTTGTCGGACGTATCCTGGACTGGCACAAAGCCAAAAGCGGGGCTGATTTTGCGGCGGAAGACGATCCGGGCGTGCTGTCGGTACGCAGGATTTATGCCTATTACAAGGCGCTCGGCTACCCGACCATCATCATGGGTGCATCATTCCGCAACATGAATGAGATACTGGCGCTGGCAGGATGTGACCGTCTCACTATCGCACCGGCCTTGCTCAAAGCGCTGGCAGCTACGCAAGGCGTGCTGGAGCGTAAACTGACCGACAACGGCGTGACCGAAGCGCATCCGGCAGCGATGACCGAGGGCGAATTCCGCTGGGCAATGAATGAAGACGCGATGGCCACTGAAAAGCTGGCGGAAGGTATACGCGGTTTCACGGTGGATCAGATTAAGCTGGAAAACATGCTGGCTGAAAAACTTTAGGAAAACACCGATTTATTCGTCATTGACAGTGCGCCGCTTGCACAAGGCTATGTCGCAGTTACGTGTTGAATTTGATTGAACCAGCCCATTAAATCA
>JAVHSF010000195.1:0-1051 GCA_036172035.1 Gallionella sp.
ATTTCCTTGAGACGATGCAGGTGGTGCAAATAGCCGCGACTGAAATTTGCACAGGTATAACAAGTGCATTCCTCGTCCAGCGGGCGCGTGTCCAGACGGTATTGCGCATTTTTAATCTTGATGTCGCCATACTGGGTGAACAGCATACCGTTGCGCGCATTGCGGGTCGGCATCACGCAATCGAACATGTCTATACCCTGTGTCACCGCCGCCACCAAATCTTCCGGCGTACCCACCCCCATCAGATAACGCGGCTTATCTGTTGGCAACCTGGGCGCGGTATGTTGCAAAATGCGTTCCATGTCCTCCTTCGGTTCGCCCACCGACAAGCCGCCAATGGCATAGCCGTCAAAACCGATGTTGACCAGTTCGGCTAACGATTCGTCGCGCAACGCCTCGTACATGCCGCCCTGCACGATGCCGAACAAGGCGTTGGTGTTTCCCTCGTGCGCCGCCTTGGAACGGGCTGCCCAGCGCAACGATAGCCGCATCGAATCAGCCGCCTCGCGTTCGGTGGCCGGAAACGGCGTGCATTCGTCGAAGATCATCACGATGTCGGAATTCAAAACACGCTGGATGCGCATGGATTCTTCAGGTGTCAGGAATAATTTATCGCCGTTCACTGGCGAGCGAAACTTCACCCCCTCCTCAGTAATCTTGCGAAAGGCTCCCAGACTGAACACCTGAAACCCACCCGAATCGGTGAGTATCGGCCCATCCCACCCCATGAAACCATGCAGCCCGCCGTGTGCTGCGATCACTTCCAACCCGGGACGCAGCCATAAGTGGAAAGTATTGCCCAACACGATATGCGCGCCGATGTCATGCAATTCCTGCGGACTCATCGCCTTGACCGTCCCGTAAGTGCCGACCGGCATGAACGCCGGGGTCTGTACCGTGCCATGCGCCAGCGTCAACTGCCCGCGCCGCGCCTTGCCTGAAGTCTTGTATAAAGTAAATTCCATAATTTCCTGACACTTGATTTTTGTAAGTCGGGTGCTGCCAGACCATCCACTTCTTCCTGCTTCCTGCTTCCTGCTTCCTGCTTCCT
>JAVHSF010000196.1:0-1051 GCA_036172035.1 Gallionella sp.
CTCCAAGGGTGCGGTTCGTGTTAGCAGTGGTGGACTTCGGTAGGTCAGAGCTGTTTTTTCATACTAATGGCATTCAGCGCCCGGCTCTTGTCCGCGCTGCCCGCGCTGGAACCGAAGTAGTAGGAGACGACCTGGGTGGCGACGGTGGTGAGTGCGCCGAGGATGTAGATGATGATGTCCTTGTTTTCGTTGTCGGCGAACCAGCCTTTGCTGCTGCCCACGATCACGATGGTGAAGAGGATGAATGCCGATCCGGTCACGCAGAAGGCGAGCAGAGCCTGGGCATTCTTCGCCAGCCAGCTTGCGTGTTCGGATTCCTGCACGAGCTGTTGATTCGCGCGTGCGCTGGCGACATCGGCCAGATAGGCTTGCGTTTCCTGCAAGCCGAGCGCTGCCATTTGCGCGTCGTGTTGCAGGGTCGCCCTGGCGAGTTCGTTGGCGAGTTCCTTTTTTTCTTCGTCTGAACCGTTGGCGGGGTCATCCTTTACGGTGACGAGGGTGCTGATGCCGCCGCTTAACCGGCTGGTAGCGCTATTTTTAGTCATGATTAAACTACCTCCAGTGTTCGTTTAACCCATCCATAGAAGAATTTTTTACTGTCTGGTCGCTGGTCGCAGATTCGCACGTAGCGCTTGATTTTGTGCAGGGCGAAAATCGCAAGGAAAGTGCGCGGGTCTTCCGCGTTGATTTTTTGCAGAGTGGCAGGGCCGATGACCCCGTCCTGCTCGGCGTTGACGGCGGCCTGTGCGAGTTTGGCGCTGGTAACGGAACCGGCGTTGACGGCGAAATCGAAGATGGATTCGGCAACGTGCTGGTCGGCGAGGTCATCGCCGCGCACCTTGTCCCAGTAGTTAGTCTCGTAAAAGGTCTTGATCTTTTCCTGCAACTGGACATTGCCGTCCAGGTTGGCGGGGAAATTGTGTTCCCGTTTCGCCAGGTCTACGAGAATCCAGCCATCCCATTTGGAATTGAATTTTCGTGCCACCCCTTTGTAAGTTTCGCCGCCAGGGTCTTTCGGGTCATTCACATACCCGCCCTCGGCTTTCATGGT
>JAVHSF010000197.1:0-1050 GCA_036172035.1 Gallionella sp.
ATAGCTATCGCGACACTTTTCTTCGTCTTGAACAATTGCATCAGTTGTTGCCCATCTATCAAGAGAGAAAGGCTTGGCTGAATAGATTGCGTGTAGCGGCGCCGGACTGGGCTGATGCGGTGGAGCGGAGATTGCCGCTTCATGATGGCGCAACCGTACCTGGCGTGCCGCTTCCTGCCTGGCGGTGGCGGCAATTCACGCAGGAACTGGATCGTCGGGCAGAGTTGTCTGTCCCGGAAATTCAGGCACGGATTGAGCGGCTTGGTGATGAATTGAGAGAGGTGACCATCGGCCTTGTAGAGCAGCGAGCTTGGGCTGCACTTCTTGGTAAGGTCAAGGATGAGCAGCGGCAAGCATTGTTGGCATGGATTGCGATTATGAAGAAGATCGGTGCTGGTACGGGGAAAAACGTTCCAGCATTGCTACGAGAGGCTCGCCGACTTATGAAAAAGGCGCGTGGTGCGGTGCCAGTCTGGATTATGCCATTTAGTCGAGTAACCAACAGTTTTCATCCTGTAAGGGATCGTTTTGACGTGATTATCGTGGACGAGGCAAGCCAGGAAGACGTATTGGGGCTGATGCCGTTCTACATGGCCAAAAAGGTTATTGTGGTGGGAGACGACGAACAGGTAACTCCATTGGATGTCGGCGGGGAGACGCAACCGATTTATGATCTGATTGAACAGTGGCTTCGCGGATTGCCAGGTCATATGTCATATGACTTAAAAACTTCAGTTTATGACCGTGCCCAGATTGCTTTTGGTTCGGCGGTTCGGCTACAAGAGCATTTTCGGTGTGTGCCGGAAATAATCCAATTCAGCAATCATCTTTCCTACAATGGTGAGATTAGGCCGCTTCGTGAAAGTGCTTCAACCCCGATCAAACCGGCTTTGGTGGCGCATCGCGTTGATGGAAACAAGGTCGGCAAGAAAAATCTGGTGGAGGCGGAAACCATTGCCAGCCTGATTGTTGCTGCTGTTGAACAACCAGAATACGCGGGTAAAACATTTGGCGTTATTTCACTGGTCGGAGATGAGCAGACAGATGAGA
>JAVHSF010000198.1:0-4806 GCA_036172035.1 Gallionella sp.
CATCCATGCCGCCACGAAGTTCGTCGCAGCCGCGCCATAAAGAGCCATAGAGTTCAGATTTCTTGATTGCCATGCGTGTTTATCCCTGATTGCGCTGTTAGGGAAACACTGATTTATTCGTCATTCCGGCGTAGGCCGGAATCCAGCGTCTTGATTAAAAAAGGTTTCCGCAAAAGCGGAAACGACAAGATCGAATAAATCAGTGTTTCCTTAGGTTATTTTAGCTGGCGAATTATGCAGTGATTCGGGTGGCTTGTAATCTGCCATCCGCTGCGACAAGGCCAAAATGCACAAAACCCCCGCCATCACAGGGATGGTCGGGGGTTTTTGTGGGAATCCAGCCGCTAGCCGCTAGACGTTAGACGTTAGACGTTAAACAGGAAATTCAACACATCGCCGTCCTGCACCACGTATTCCTTGCCTTCGACGCGCATCTTGCCTTTTTCCTTGGCACCCGCCTCGCCGCCGCAGGCGATGAAGTCTTCGTAGGGAATGGTCTGCGCGCGGATGAAGCCGCGCTCGAAATCAGTGTGGATCACGCCCGCCGCTTGCGGTGCGGTGTCGCCCTTGTGGATCGTCCAGGCGCGCACTTCCTTTACGCCGCAGGTAAAGTAGGTTTGCAATCCCAGCAAGCCATAACCGACGCGGATCAGTTTGTCCAACCCGGATTCATCCAGCCCCAGGTCAGCCAAAAATTCCAACTTGTCGGCCTCCTCCAGATCGGACAGCTCGGCTTCAATCTTGGCGCACAACACGACCACCGGCGCACCCTCTTGCGCCGCATGTTCGCGCAGGCGATCCAGATGAGGGTTGTTCTCGAAACCGTCTTCCATGACATTGCCGACATACATCGCGGGCTTGATGGTCAACATGCACAAGGGTTTGACGATCGCTTTCTCGTCATCGGAAAGACCGAGGGTGCGCGCCGGTTTACCTTCATTTAAATGCGGCAATAGCTTTTCCAGCACCGCCACCATCTTGATGGCATCCTTGTCGCCCGACTTGGCCTTCTTGCCCTCGCGTTGCAGGGTGCGTTCCACCACCGCCATGTCGGCCAGCGCCAGCTCGGTAATGATGACTTCGATGTCCGACAGGGGATCAACCCGACCGGCGACGTGAACCACGTTCTCGTCCTCAAAACAGCGCACCACGTTGACGATGGCATCGGTCTCGCGGATGTTGGCGAGGAACTGGTTGCCCAACCCTTCGCCCTTGGAGGCGCCCGCCACCAGACCCGCGATGTCCACGAATTCGACGATAGCCGGTTGCATACGTTGCGGTTTGACGATTTTCGCCAGCTCGGCCATGCGCGGATCGGGGACTTCGACGATGCCGACGTTAGGCTCGATGGTGCAGAACGGATAGTTTTCCGCCGCGATGCCAGCCTTGGTCAAGGCATTGAATAAAGTGGATTTTCCGACGTTAGGCAGACCGACAATACCGCATTTCAAACTCATGTTTTTCTCTTTTCAATAATCAGGATAATGGGTTGAGGCATCGTACCGCCTCCTTATTTGCTATGCAGTTTCAACATCGCCGCTTCGGCTTTTCCCGCTATCACCAAAGGCGCGACATGCAACGAGCGCTGCATCGCTTCCTCAATCAACTCGCGCTCTTCAAGGCGCGGGCTGTTCAACACATAATTGACGACTTCGGCACGGTCGCCGGGGTGTCCGACCCCCAGCCGCAAGCGCCAGAAATCTTTGCTGCCGAGATGCGCGATGATGTCTTTCAGCCCGTTGTGACCGCCGTGACCGCCACCCAGCTTGAGGCGCGCGATACCGGGTTGCAAATCCAGCTCATCATGCACCACCAGGATTTCCGAGGGAGCGATTTTGTAGAATTGCGCCAGCGCGCCGACGGCACGCCCGCTCAAATTCATGAAGGTCTGCGGCTTGAGCAACCAGACTTCCTCGCCATCAAGCTGGCCGCGCACCACTTCGCCATGCAACCTGGCTTCACTCCTGAACGACAGTTTTTCGCGGCGGGCGAGTTCATCCAGCCACCGGAACCCTACGTTATGGCGGGTCGTTTCATATTCGCGCCCCGGATTACCCAGGCCAACAATCAGACGTATCGTATTCATCATTCAAAAATAAAAACCCGCCATGCTGAGGTCAGCAGTGGCGGGTTGCAGAGGCGATGCCTTATTATTTCTTGGCTTCAGCGGCTGGTGCAGCGGCCACTTCAGCTTCAGCTTCAGCAGCGGCTTCAATGGCACCGCGCGGCACTTGCACGGTAGCCACGACTGCTTCGGCGGTATGTGCGCCATGCGCAGATATTGCAACACCCGTAGGCAGAGCCAGGTCGCCCAGGTGAATCGAGTGTCCCAATTCCATCGCCGCCAGGTCAACCTTGATAAAGGCAGGAATGTCTTTAGGCAGACAAGTGACATCCAGCTCCGTCATGACGTGGCTGATCTTGCCGCCGCCGGTCTTGACACCCGGTGCGATTTCTTCGTTCAGGAAGTGCAACGGCACCTTGATATGGATCTTTTTGCCCAGATCAACGCGTTGAAAATCAATGTGTTGCACTTGCTGACGGAACGGGTGCATCACGAAGGAACGCAGTTGCACGGATTCGGTCTTGCCGTCCAGATTCAGTTTCAGCACGGAGGCGTGAAACGCTTCATTGCGCAACTTGTAGTACAAGTCGTTCTGATCCATTTCAATCGCGACCGCCGCACCCGAACCATAAACCACGCCTGGCAAGCGACCGGCCTTACGCAGACGGCGGCTCGCACCCGTACCTTGCGTGTTGCGTGTTGTTGCAATAATTTCAATTGTCATTTTTTACTTCTCCAAAGAATAGAATCATCCGCGACCAGACGACTCTTATTTGCGACAACCAACATGGTCGCCACTAAAAACATTGATTCGGAAAACCCGAATTTTTATTCTGTAAACAACGAGCTAACCGACTCTTCGTTGTTGATGCGACGTATCGTTTCCGCCAGTAATTCTGCCGTACTCAACTGGCGGATGCGACCGCAACGACGTCCCGCTTCCGACAAAGGAATGGTATCGGTAACCACCAGTTCATCAATGTGAGAATTTTCGATGCGCTCGATGGCAGAACCCGACAACACCGGATGCGTGCAATAAGCCAGCACGCGCGTTGCGCCCTTTTCTTTCAAGGCTTTGGCCGCCTCGCACAAGGTGTTGGCCGTGTCCACCAGGTCATCCATGATCAAACAGGTGCGACCGGATACTTCGCCGATGATATTCATCACCTTGGATACGTTCGGTCTCGGACGACGCTTGTCTATGATGGCCAGATCGGCATCCAGTTGTTTGGCCAGCGCACGGGCGCGCACCACGCCGCCCACGTCGGGGGAAACCACCATCAAATCGGGGTAATTTTGCCGCCATACGTCCGCCAGCAGTATCGGTGTCGCATAGATATTGTCTACCGGAATATCGAAAAAACCCTGAATCTGGTCGGAATGCAAATCCATCGTCAGCAAACGATCCACGCCAGCGCCAGTCAACATATCGGCAATCACCTTGGCGGTAATCGCGACACGCGCCGAACGCGGGCGACGATCCTGGCGCGCGTAGCCGAAATACGGCATCGCAGCGGTGATACGCCCGGCTGAAGCGCGTTTCAGCGCGTCCACCATGACCATCACTTCCATCAGGCTATCGTTGGTTGGCGCACAAGTGGATTGCAATACAAACACATCCTTGCCGCGCACGTTCTCAAGCAGTTCAACGAGCACTTCGCCGTCAGAGAAACGACCCACTGTCGCATTACCCAGCTTGATATTCAGGTGTTGTGCCACCGCCTCGGCAAGCCTGGGATTAGCATTACCGGTGAATACCATCAAGCTATCGTAGGACACGTGAACCCCTTAAAAATAAAACGAAAAGGGCACATCTGTGCCCTGAATTGTGGCTGAGGAGGTAGGGATCGAACCTACGAATGACGGGATCAAAACCCGTTGCCTTACCACTTGGCGACTCCCCAATAACTTACTCAAACACCCAATCCTTCAACGGATGCCTGGCTATTCCTTGCGCGACAACCCCACGCATTTCCTGCGGCAATTGCTGTAAAACTGCTTCTGCCTTGCTGCGACTCGCATACTCGGCAAACACACAGGCACCTGAACCGGTCATCATTGCTTTACCGTACTTGCCCAACACTTCGATGTAACGGGCAACTTCCGGGTAGAGACTGCACACCACCGCTTGCAGGTCATTTCTGTATTGCTGCTTCGAGAGGGCGCGAATTATTATCGAAACCGTGTCGCGTGTCAAATCCTTATGCGAAAATATTTTTGCAGTCGGCACCTGCACCGGCGGGAATAGCACCACATACCAGGCTTCCGGCAAGGGATAAGCCTGCAATTCTTCACCTACGCCCTCGGCAAACGCGTTCTCGCCAAACACGAATACCGGCACGTCCGCGCCCAGTTGCAAGCCCAGTTGCATCAGGCGCTTGCGTGACAGTTTCAACGACCACAGGCGATTCAACGCGATCAGCGTGGTGGCGGCATCCGAACTGCCACCGCCCAGGCCGCCCCCCATCGGGATATGCTTTTCCACCGTGATGTCCACGCCCTGCGTGCAACCCGTTTCTTTTTGCAACAGGCGCGCGGCACGCACGCACAGATCCTGCTCCTCGGCCACGCCCTCAAGCACATTGCAGCGATGCACACCCCCATCCTGGCGCAGGCTGAAATGCAAAGTGTCGTGCAGATCAATGAAACGAAACAGGGTTTGCAACAGGTGATAACCATCCGCCCGCCGCCCGGTGACATGCAGAAACAGATTCAATTTGGCGGGGGCAGGGCAAGTCAGC
>JAVHSF010000199.1:0-1047 GCA_036172035.1 Gallionella sp.
ATGACAACGAGGCGCATTACCTGAAGGTGTTGTGCGACGAGGTGTTTGGGCGGGCGAACTTTGTTTCCAATGTGATTTGGCAAAAAAAGTTTTCGCCACAAAACGACGCAAAGTGGATTAGCAATAGCCATGATCATATTCTTTGCTATGCGATCAATAAGAGCCGCTGGTTTCCGAATGCCCTTCCACGGACTGAGGCAATGGATGATCGGTACAAGAACCCGGACAAAGATACTAGGGGGGCTTGGACAGCAACAGACCTAACTCGTGCCGAGCACAGAGATAGAGATTATTGGGGTTTAACCACACCGTCAGGCAAGGTCGTATTCCCTGCAAAAGGGCGCAGTTGGAGTCGCCCGAGGGAAAACATCGAGAAGCTTATAGAAGACGGTCGACTCTGGTTTGGCCCGAAAGGCGACAATCTTCCCCGACTCAAGAAGTTCCTTAATGAAATGGAGGGCGGACTAACTCCGCAGTCCATTTGGTTTCATAACGAAGTGGGAAATAATCAAGAAGCCAAAAAGGAAATTCTCAAACTTGATGTCGAATCTGTGTTCGATACACCAAAGCCGGAGCGGCTTATCCATCGAATCCTTCATCTGGCCACCAACCCCAACGACCTCGTCCTCGATTCCTTCGCTGGTTCCGGCACCACCGGCGCAGTCGCGCACAAGATGGGTCGCCGCTGGATCATGATCGAGTTGGGCGAGCATTGCCATACGCACATCATCCCGCGCCTGCAAAAGGTGATTGACGGTGAAGATCAAGGTGGCATCAGCAAGGCGATGAACTGGCTAGGCGGCGGCGGCTTCCGC
Organism: Gallionella sp.; assembly: GCA_036172035.1. Lineage (GTDB taxonomy): Bacteria > Pseudomonadota > Gammaproteobacteria > Burkholderiales > Gallionellaceae > Gallionella. The sequence goes on from JAVHSF010000199.1 coordinate 816, forward strand.
TATTACAAACTCGCGCCCAGCCTGTTGCGGCAGGACGCGCACCAACAGTGGGTCATCAACAAGGAATACAACGCGGAGATGCTGGCGCAAGCCTTGTGCAAGCTGGAGGGCTTCACCTACGCGCCCTCTGACGCGCATTACTGGATGCACGGGCATTCCACCGAGCGGGATTTTATCTACGTCACCACGGCGAACCTGAACCACGAGCAGTTGCAGGCGTTGAATGATGAAG
>JAVHSF010000200.1:0-4794 GCA_036172035.1 Gallionella sp.
CCTAGAGACCGACGCGCTGTAAAGAGTTTATAAAATTTTCTGCATCCTGATAACCGACGACACGAAAATCGGCTAGTTCCTTGCCTTGCGCATTGAAGAAAAGGATGCCGGGCGGGCCGTATAGGCCAAAGTTTTTTAGCAATTCCTTGTCTGCGGCACTGTTTTTGGTTACATCCGCTTGCAGCAGGATGGCTGACTTGAGTTGGCTTCGCACGGAGGGATCGGCAAAGGTAAGGCGCTCCATTTCCTTGCAGGAAACACACCAGTCGGCATAAAAATCCAGCATGACGATATGTCCATTAGCATTCGCCAGCCGCTGTTTAAGATCGGTCAAGTCTGTTATGCGGGTGAAAGCGAGTGGGGCAGAGGTTTGGGTGTCGGCTTTACAGATCGCGCAGACTGAATCCAGCGGACGCAGCAGGTCGCGTGCGCCGGACAGTGCGCCGACCAGATAGGCGATGCCCAGCAACAGTATCAATAACCCCAGGCCTTTTCTCAGTTTGTGCCAGCCGTTGGCATGTTGTGCCAAAGACTCCAGTGCGTGCAGATAGGTGGCAGAAAAAATCAGCAGGATACCCCATAGCAGCATTTGCACCGCCACGGGTAGCAAGGGCTGGATGATCCAGATCGCCAGTGCCAGCAACAGCACGCCGAAGATGCGTTTTACCCCATCCATCCAGGCACCCGCCTTGGGCAGCAGCGCGCCCGCCGATGTGCCGATCAGCAGCAGGGGGGCACCCATGCCCAGTGCCAGTGCGAACAGCGCGACCCCGCCCAGCAGCGCATCGTGCGTCTGGCCGATGTAGAGTAGCGCGCCTGCCAGGGGGGCGGCGACGCAAGGCCCCATGATGATGGCGGAGAGCGCTCCCATCACGAACACGCCGGAAAGATGGCCGCCATGCAAACGGTTGCTGGTGTCGCTGAGTTTGCTTTGCCAGGTGCCGGGAAGTTGCAGTTCGTAAAAGCCGAACATGGATAACGACAGCAGTACGAACAGCGCCGCAAAACTGCCCAGCACCCAAGGGGTTTGTAAGGCATTGGAAATCAGGTCGCCGGTCAGTCCCGCCGCGATGCCCGCCGCCGCGTAAGTGATTGCCATGCCCAGCACATATGCCATTGACAAGATAAAGGCGTGCAGCTTGGTGATTTTGTGGCCGCGCCCCACGATGATGCCGGACAGGATGGGAATCATCGGGAACACGCAGGGGGTCAGGGCAAGCAACAGCCCCGCGCCGAAGAAGAAGGTAATAATCAGCCAGAAGCTGCCGCCCTCGAATAATTGCGCGATTTTTGAATTGTCCGTTTGCGGCGGGGTCGCTACCGGGGCGTGCGGGAGGGGGCGCGCATCCGGTGCTGCGTGTTGTGACGCGGCTGGCAAGTCGAGTGGTAACGCCTTGTCCTGGCTGGGATAGCACAGCCCTTTATCGCTACAACCTTGATACGAGGCGTTCAGGGTGAGGTGTGTTGCGTCTTTGTCGGCTCGGCTTAACTCGATTTCGGCCTGAAAGGAATGGTGATAAACCACGGTGGTGCCGAAATTTGGATCCTGCTTGAGTTCGCCCTCGGGGAGCTTGATGGCCGTGATTTTGGCAGCACCTGCGGCAACCGTGAAATGGATCTTGTCGCGGTACAGGTAATAGCCGGGGGTGATGGTGAAGTCCGCCTGCAGCGTATCGGCATCGCGCGCGCTGATTTGCAAAACAAACGCCTGGTCAGGAGGCAGGAAAGTGGCTTGTTGCGAATCGCCCAGACCCGGCAATTTGTCCAGAAAGCCTGACGCGTGGCTGACGGGTGAGATCAAGCTGAATAGCAGTAACAGTAAAAAACGCATGAATTATTATTCCTCGTCGGTGCGGGTTTCCTGGCTTACCCAGTCCAGATAAGCGGGCAAGCCAGCGGATATAGTGACCGCAATAATCTCGGGAAGTTCGTAGGGGTGAGCGGCGCGTATCACGGCTTCGAGGCGCGGATAGGCTGACTGGGTGGTTTTTATCAGCAGCGGCACTTCGCTGGCAGTTTCGATTTTGTCGTGCCAGCGGTAAGTCGAGGTGCAGGGCGCGAGCTGGTTTACGCAGGCGGCACAGCGCGATTCAATAATCCGCTGCGCCAGTTTTTGCGCTGCGGCTGCGTCCGGCAAATTGGTCAGCACTAACAGGGTGTCGTTTTTCATGGTACGAAACGCAAACCGAGTTGCAGCAATTCGTCCCACACGTCGCCCTGTTTCAACCCCTTGATTATTTTGTCTAATTTTGCGGCATGTTGCAAGGCTCGCTCAATCTGCGGAAATTTCAGGCGGCGTGCCGCTTTCTCGATCAGGCTTTGCCGTTCGCGGCGTACGCGTAGCGCGCGCATTGCATCGCCCAGACTGCCGCCGTTACGGGTAGCGTTCAGCAATTTACCCAGCGTGCGTATATCTTCGCTGAGTACCCACAGCACCAGTACGGTCGCCGTTCCTTCGGCGCGCAGACCGGCGAGAATGTGAGCAAAACGCGCGACATCGCCGCTTAACAGGGCATCGGCGAGCTTGAAAATATCGTAGCGCGCCACATCCATCACCGCCTCGTTGACCTGAGCAAAAGACAGGATACCTGTTGGAAACAGCAGACTGAGCTTCTGTATTTCCTGGAAAGCGGCGAGCAGATTGCCCTCGCAGCGATCCGCCAGAAATTCCAGCGTGGCGGAGTCTGCGGATTGTTGCTGGCGTTGCAAACGACCCGCAATCCATGCGGGGAGTTGTTGGCGTGGAATATCGTCGGCAGAAATCACTACGCCGTGTTTTATCAACGCGGTGAACCACTGGCTTTTTTGCGCCGTCCATTCGAGTTTGGGCAGGGTGATTAGGGTCAAAACATCCTCGTTCAGATGGCTGACGTATTCTTGCAGAGCCTGACCGCCCTCCGTACCCGGTTTGCCGGAGGGAATGCGCAAGTCAACGACTTTGCGCGTGGCAAACAAGGAAAGGCTTTGGCTACTGTTGCGCAGTTCGTCCCATTTGAAATATTGCTCGGCAATCAGCGTGTCGCGCTCGGTGTAGCCCGCCAAGCGCGCCGCCGCGTATATGCTGTCTGCGGCCTCGGTCGCCAGCAAAAGGGCATCGCCATGCACCACATAGAGTGGTTGCAGCCCGGATGCGAGCTGGCGCGGCAGGGCTTCGCTGGATATTTGCATTATTTTTGCGGCTCTTCCCGTGGTGTCGGCTTGGCACGGCTCAAACGCCGCATGATTTGTTGCACCATGTCCGAACGCATACTCTGGTAAAGCAAGGTTTCTTCGGCTTCCTTGGCGAGAATCTGCGTGTCGTCGTAGTTGTAGTCGCGGCTCATCAGCAAATCGTCGGCAGGCAGCCATTCGCGTTGCCGGGAGTCATAGCCGCGCAGGGAAACCCGATAGCGCAGCTGGAATTCGCTCACGCGCCCACTGCTGCCCAGTGTCAAAATCTGCTTTTCAGGTAGATCCAGCGCGATGTTCAGCACCATGTCGGCTTTTTCGGATGAGTTAACCAGCGTGATATGGTTGGCTTGCAGATTGCGGCGCAGTTCGTCTAGCAGCGGTGAGTCGGGATTGGCTGCTTCGATATACAGCGTTTTGAATGGCATGAGCGCATCGCCGCGCAGGTGAAAGCCACAAGCCGCGAGCAGCAGAGATAGCGTAACGATTAACAGACGCATGATGTTTTTCCTATACAACGATGTTAATCAAACGACCCGGCACGACGATGACCTTCTTCGCCGCTGCACCCGCCAGCTGTTTTTGTACCGCCTCGTGCGCCAGTGCCAGTCGTTCCAGCGTGGCACGGTCGGTGTCCCTGGCGACGGTGAGGTCGCCACGCAGCTTGCCGTTCACCTGAATCACCAGCGTGATCTCGTCTTGTACCAGCGCGGCGGAATCAACTTGTGGAAAAGCCTGATCCAGGATGCTGCTGCCCGGTCGCAGGCTTGACCACAAAGCCTGGCAGGCGTGCGGCACGATAGGGTTCAGCATCAGCACGATGGCTTCCAGCGTTTCCTGCGTCACGGCGCGTCCCGTGTCGGTTTGGTCGGAGAACTTTGCCAGCGCGTTGAGGAGTTCCATGTTGGCGGCGATAGCCGTGTTGAAAGTCTTGCGGCGACCGATGTCGTCATCCACCTTGGCGATGGTCTGGTGTAACTGGAAGCGCATGGCTTTTGCCGCTGCGCTCAATTCGCCGCCGGCATAAGCCGCGACTACGTCTTGCCCGACATGATCGTGGGTGGCTTTCCACAGGCGTTTAAGGAAGCGGAATGCGCCTTCCATGCCAGTGTCCGACCATTCCAGAGACTGTTCGGGCGGGGCGGCGAACATCATGAACAGGCGTGCGGTGTCGGCGCCGAATTCATCAATGATGGACTGCGGGTCTACGCCGTTGTTTTTGGATTTGGACATCTTTTCCGTGCCGCCGATGACCACAGGCAGGCCGTCAGCTTTCAGTGTCGCCGCGACGGGGCGCGACTTGTCGTCTGTAATGACCTCCACATCGGCGGGATTGATCCACAGTTTCTTGCCGTTGGACGCTTCGCGGTAGAAGGTCGGTGCAATCACCATGCCCTGTGTGATGAGGTTCTTGAACGGTTCGTCGCCTTGCACCAGCCCTTCGTCGCGCATCAGCTTGTGGAAGAAGCGCGCGTACAGCAAATGCAAAATCGCGTGTTCGATACCGCCGATATATTGGTCTACCGGCAGCCAATGAGCCGCAGCGGACTTGTCCACCATGCCGGTTTCGCATTGCGGGCTGGCGTAGCGCGCGTAATACCAGGACGATTCCACGAAAGTGTCCAT
>JAVHSF010000201.1:0-1045 GCA_036172035.1 Gallionella sp.
ATCGCGCAATGAATTGCGCTCCTACGGCGGGGTTTGTTTGCCTTTCCTCTGAAGCGAAGGCGGGTAGGTTGGTGAAGCGCAGCGTAACCCGACAAAAAGGTGGAATAACTCAGTGCCCCCTAAAAAACCGCGCTTGTTGCAAAAAAACAACACAAGCCATAAAAACTTTTGACGCAGCCCGTCACGCTCTGTAAATTTCGCTCCCAGTGAAAGCGGGAGGATCTGCAATCACTTTGAGTTGCACTAAACTAAACTTTCTTTTAAAGGAAATTACAATGAAAAAAATCGTTCTCTCTCTGGCTGGCGTAATGGCCGCAGTAGCGTTCGCTCCAGAAGCTTCGGCTCTGCCAGCATTCGCACGTCAAACTGGTATGGCTTGCTCTGCTTGCCACAACCAACACTTCCCAGTGTTGAACGGCTTCGGTCGTGCATTCAAAGCAGCGGGCTACACCATGATGGGCGCGCAAGAAAAAGTAGAAGGTGAACACCTGTCTATTCCTGCAACCTTGAATGCCGCTTTGTTTGCCAAAGTGCGTTATCAAAAAGCCAACGCAGGCGCAGCACTGCCAGGTGCAATCACTGGTAACACGACAGGTAACGGTTACCTGGGCTTCGGCGACGAATTTAGCCTGTTCTTCGGCGGTCGTGTAGCTGAAAACATCGGCTTCTTGTTTGAAGGTAATACCGCAGCAGCTCCTTTGGTAGCGGGTGCTAAATTGCCTATCACCTTTGATATGGGCGGTGCAAAATTGTCCTTGGTGCCATTTACCACCGACGGTTTGGGCGTTTCCTATGGCTATGAGCTGTCCAGTGGTGGCGTAATGCGTGCTAACCGTTGGGCTGAGCACCGTATAGAAACTTCTGCTGTGCAGTACATTGGTTTTGCAACCCCCGCAACTGGTTTCACCTTGGCTGCCCAAAACGACATGGGTTACATCACATTGACCAAGTGGGCTCCTGCGTTTGGTATGGGTGCTAACGGAGGTGCTGTTCCTTCTTTCGACATGAAGAGCAACTATTTGCGTATCGCTGCTACTCCTACCGT
>JAVHSF010000202.1:0-1044 GCA_036172035.1 Gallionella sp.
TGGCTGTCCATGATAGGCAGAACCGAACCCGACAACTGGCCTTTTCATATCGCGCAATCTGAATGGATTAGTGCGAAAAAGAAGGAGCGGCACGATCCGGCATGGAAGCCGTTTGATGGGGCGCTATCGCCTGGCAGCGTTCGCTACGCAATAACTGTTGTCGGCAACCTGTTTGAGTGGTTGGTGCGCGTGCAGTATTGCTCATTCAATCCGTGGAGCGCGGTGTCCAAATCGCTGGTTGTTGCTGATTCCCGGTCAAATCCTGATGTCGAATTCATGCGGGCGTTTTCTGCGGGGCAATGGAATTATTTGATGGCTTGTTTGCGTCAACTACCCGCAACCAGCTGTTCGGCGAGATTACGTTTTGTGCTGCCATTCGCCTACGCAACCGGCCTGCGCATATCCGAGCTGGTTGATGCAAAAGTATCGCGCATGTACACGATGCCGCTCTCAAATGAGATCGGTGTACGCTGGATGCTCAAAGTTTGTGGCAAAGGGGGTAAATGGCGCGCTGTGCCACTTTCCAGCGAAGTCATACAGGCGTTGCAAACCTATTTCGAGTATCGCGGGTTGAGCCTGGACATCACCAGCAATCCACCAGACACCCCGCTTGTTTCAAGCGAGATCGGGACAGGTTCCGTGACGACCAGCGCGCTATCCAAGTCCTTACGCTCATTTTTTGGGGAGATTGCACAATCCCTGATGATGGATGGCAAGCATATCGAGGCCAAGGCATTTGATCGCGCCACAGCACATTGGTTGCGCCACACTTGCGGGAGTCATTTGGCACTATCTGGTGTGCCGCTCAATATCGTCCAGCGTTTGCTTGGGCATACCAGTCTGCAAACGACCAGCATATACACGGACACCTCCGATGAAAATCTGTGGCGCGCGGTTGAGTTGGCTGGATTTGGGGGAGAAAATGAGACTAGACTTTAGATCATCACGACGTGGTTATGTGCTGGAACTGAGCCGGGATTTGCTGGGCGACTACGTTCTCAGACGACATTGGTTTGGGCTGACCAACAGACGAGGCGGAATGAA
>JAVHSF010000203.1:0-1040 GCA_036172035.1 Gallionella sp.
AAAACGATTTATTCCTGCACCGAGTGCGGCGGGCAGACGGCGAAGTGGCAGGGGCAGTGTCCGCATTGCATGGCGTGGAACACGCTGGTCGAGACGGTGGCGGAAGCACCGGTCGCCAAGGGGGTGAACCGGTTTAACGCGCTGGCGGCATCGGGGGGCGTGCAACTGCTCTCCGAGGTGGCGGCGGAAGAAGTGCCGCGCACGCCGACCGGCATCGCGGAATTCGACCGCGTGCTGGGCGGCGGGCTGGTGCAAGGCGCGGTGGTGCTGATCGGCGGCGACCCGGGCATCGGTAAATCTACCTTGTTGCTGCAAGTGCTGGCTCATTTGTCCGGTACGCTTAACACGCTTTACGTCAGTGGCGAAGAGTCGGCGCAGCAGATTGCCCTGCGCGCCAAGCGTCTGGGGCTGGATGCGCGCGGCTTGCGGCTGTTGCCGGAAATCCAGCTGGAGCGCATTCAGGCGACGATTTCCGCCAAGGGGCAACACGACAAGCCTGACGTGGTGGTGATTGACTCGATCCAGACCGTGTATTCCGAGCAACTGACTTCCGCGCCCGGCTCGGTGGCGCAGGTGAGGGAATGTGCCGCACAACTCACCCGCATCGCCAAGAGTCGGAACATCACCATCATCTTGGTCGGCCACGTCACCAAGGAGGGCGCGCTGGCGGGACCGCGCGTGCTGGAACACATCGTGGATACGGTGCTGTATTTCGAGGGCGACACGCATTCCAGTTTTCGTTTGATACGCGCCTTCAAGAACCGCTTCGGCGCGGTCAACGAGCTGGGCGTGTTCGCCATGACCGAGCGCGGCCTGCGCGAAGTGAGCAACCCGTCCGCGATGTTTTTGTCGCAGCACGGATTGCAGGTCGCCGGTTCCTGCGTGATGGTCACTCAGGAAGGTACGCGCCCGCTGCTGGTGGAGATACAGGCATTGCTGGACGAGGCGCACAGCCCGAACGTGAAACGTCTGTCGCTGGGGCTGGAGCAGAACCGCCTGGCGATGCTGCTGGCGGTGTTGCACCGCCACGCGGGGATCGC
>JAVHSF010000204.1:0-1534 GCA_036172035.1 Gallionella sp.
ATAAAATGCCGCTTGGCCACGCGCACGAGGGAGATTTAATCGTGGTATTGCAGTCGGGGGCGTATGGTTTGACGGCTAGCCCGACGGGATTTTTGAGTCATCCGACACCGCTTGAATTACTGGTGTGAATGGGGGGCTGGATTGAAACGGAGGCATTTATCTGCTGCCTCTGCCGGTCAGCACGACCAGCACTGTATCGAGCAGGATGATGATGTCCAGAAACAGGCTGTTGTTTTTCACATAGTACAGGTCATATTGTAGCTTCTGGAGCGAATCCTCGATCGAGGAGCCGTATTGATAGCGTACTTGCGCCCATCCGGTGATGCCGGGTTTGATGCTGTGTCTGAGGTTGTAATAGGGTATTTCCACGCAAAGTTGTTTAACGAAAAACTGTCGTTCCGGCCTTGGGCCGATCAAACTCATGTCCCCTTTTAGTACGTTGAATATTTGGGGTAATTCGTCTATCCGCAAATGGCGAATAATTTTTCCTACCCGAGTGATGCGCGTATCATTTTTTGCTGCCCATTGCGGTTTTCCGGAACTTTCGGCATCGCGACGCATGCTACGAAACTTGTAGATAGTAAAGGGTTGGTCATTAAGGCCGATGCGTTCCTGACGGTAAAGGACGGGCGCGCGGTCTTCAATGTAAATGCATAGCGCCGTAAGCAGCATGAACGGGAGCGTGAGCAGCAACAGAACCACGCTGGAGAGTAGGTCAAATATTCGTTTGATTGCGGTACGCAAGCCGCTTTGGTCAAACCCGCCGCCAAAAACGAGCCAGCTTGGATTAAGGGAATTCACGCGGATTTGGCTCATTTCGCGTTCAAAAAAAGTTGAGACCTCAATCACTGTTATGCCGCTCAGTTTGCAATCGAGTAATTCCTGTACGGGGAAATGTTCGCTGTCCTGATTTTGTATGGCGATCACAATCTCATCAGCCTGGTAAGTGGTAGCCAAAGACAGCAGTGGTTGATGTAAAGGTAAAATACCCTTGGTGATCAAGACGTTCTTTTCGCCTCGTAGCGGAACAAAACCGACAATATTGAATTGATGATCATTCTTGTTTTCTTCACAAATGCTGGCGCATTCATTGGCCAACTCACCCGTTCCCAGTACCATGATTCTTGGTTTCAGGAAGTGGATCAGGTTATTTGAGAAAAATACATGCCGTACCAGTAACACCCCAACCGTAGCGAACAGCAGGACGATCAACAATATGCCTCGTCCAAAGTAAGCGCTGGGGGCGATATAGACGATCAGCGTGATAAGTCCGAATCCCAGTGCAAAGGACGGCATCAGGCGCAGGAAAGTGTGCCTGAGGTCTTCCCGGTAAGTCAGGTGATACATGCCCATGGATTTCATGCTCAAGATCATTACTGAAGAAAAAACAACGGCCTGCGGCAGCAGGCTGGCTAACGGTGGAACGAACTCCTGGTTTGGGGCAAAAAAACGAACCGCAACACCAAGATAGAACGAGACCAACAGAATGAGTGCCTCGACAGTAAGAAGCACGACACCGAGTTTGTTAAGTGGG
>JAVHSF010000204.1:1634-4745 GCA_036172035.1 Gallionella sp.
ATTCCCGTCTGATGGAACCTGTCTGCCATGCGACCAGACACGATAAGGCCGTGCGAGTCGCTGGTTATGCTCGGGAATGACAAAACGGAATAAATCGGTATCTCCCTGGCGTTTTTGTTATGTGTTGTAAGGGTGCAAATGTTTGTTGGTGTGGAGGCTGTTTATAGTTGCTTGAGTAACGTCCGCGCTTCTTCCAGTTTGGAGAAATTCTTTCCGGTCACCAGCACTTGTTCAAGCTCCTTGCGCGCTTGAACTTTATCACCGGATTTCAACAATCCCATGGCGAGATGGTAGTGTATTTCAGCGACCATCGGTGCGCTGGAGGTAGCCTTGCGCAGCAGTTCCACGCCTCTTGTCGTGTTGCCTTGTTCCACCAGTATCCAGCCCAGAGTATCTTGTATGGCAGGGTTGTCAGGGGCGAGCTTGTAGGCTTTTTCGGCGTACTCCAGAGTGCGGGGATCTTTTTCCTGCTGATAGATCGTTGCCAGATTGTTCAAGGCCGGGACGTAGTTCGGAGCCAGGCGCAGAATGGCCTGATATTGTTCTTTTGCGGCTTGATTTTGTTGTCTGTCGGTATTGAGTGTCGCCTGGTACATATGTGTGGGGATGTCGTCAGGATGATCTGCAAGCCATTTGGTCAGGCGTGCATCGGCTGTTTTGGCGTTGTTGGATTGGCTGAGGGATGCGTGTAATTTCACCAGCAATGCACCATTGGGGCTGATGGACAAAGCATGCTCAAAGGCCTTGACAGCCAGGTCGGGTTTTTTGTGCTGCAACAGTAAGTTGCCTTCCAGTTCATAGCCTACAGCCGATTTGGGATTTTTTCGCTGTATTTGTTGTGCGATTGAAAGTGCTTGTTCCGCATTACCCCTGCCAGCTTCCAGTGATGCCATAGTCAGTTGCGCTTCCAGATAATCTGGCTGTAATGACAGTGCTTTTTTAAGAGCCGTTGCTGCTGCGCTAACGTTTTGCATTGCCATGTTTATGTTGGCGAGGCGCAGTTGGATAGGCGCGGAGTCGGGTTTCGCCGCCGCGAGTGTGTTATAGGTTTCCAGTGCGGCGGATTTGTCACCGTTGGCAAATTGAGCCTGTGCCAGCATGTCCAGAAAATCCGGGTTGCTGGCGTTTGAACCTTGCAGTTTCCTGGCGAGAGTGAGGGCTTGTTGTTTTTCACCTATGCGCAGGTAATGCGCGATCAGCCGCAAAGAGGGTAACAGTGCCTCAGGGTTATCCTTGCTGGCCTTTTCGAGCCAGTTTGTCGCTTCCCTGGTCTGCCCTTGAGAGAGCGCGAGGTCGGCCAGTGCGGTCATGATTTGAGCATTCTTCGGGTCTTTTTTGAGTATGGACTCAAAACGTGTTTTGGCGATTCCCGGTTTATTGGCCTGCAAATCGAGTCGGGCAAGATTCACTGCTGCGGCAAAATTGGTGGGGTCAAAGGAAAGTGCTTTTTCAAAGCTGGCACGTGCACTGGCAATATTCTGCTTGCCCAGATAAGCAACAGCCTTCAGGTTGTGTACGAGAGGATTTTTCGGCTGTTCTTTTTCGAGGGTCTGTGCTGCGGCGAGTGCCTTGTCGTACTGTTCCAGGCGCAGTTGGGTCATGACCAGCAGCACGCCAACCTGGGGGGATTTGGTATTCAGTTTTACCCCTAATTCCATTTCGGATACCGCGTGTTCGCTATCCCCTTGTGCCAGTTTGCTTAAGCCTAATGCGGTATGCAGTTCTGCCGTCTTCGGCGCAAGTTCGCTGGCCTTGGTGAAAGACTCAGTTGCTTTGGCGTACTCGCCCGTCTGCATATACGCTTCGCCCATCATGGATAGCAGCTGTATGTCTTGTGGCGATTTGTCGTACGCCTGTGACAGCAGGGTAATTGCAGCCTGTGTTTGACCGCTTTTCGTCAGGACGGATGCAAGCAGTTTTTGCGCGTAGAGATTGTTCGGATCATTCTCCAGATATTTTCTCAAATGTTGTTCAGCCTGGGGCATCGAGCCCAGTGCAAGTTGTACCGCACCGGCCAGCAATACGCTGGGCATGTGTTCGGGTGCCACACGCAACACTTGCTGTAGAGACTCCAGGGAAACGGCAAATTTTCCCTGGCGGAAATCGAGCAATGCCTGGATGTAGATAGCCATCAGATTGCGCGGACTCGCTTTGCGCGCGGCATCTATATTCGTTTTGGCTTCGGTAAATTGGTTGCTGGCGATTTGCAGCAAGGCTATGTTGAGATGCGCCGCAACATTGTCGGGCTGGAATTTGAGAACCTCGCTATAGGCAGCCAGGGCGGCTTCGGTTTTCCCCTGGGCGCGCAACAAGTCACCCTTGAAAAGCCATACATCAGTATTCTGCGGGTTTTGCGTCACTGCTTGCTCGGAGTATTCAGTCGCAGATGCGATATTTTTTTCGGTGAGAGCCAGTCTGGACAGACCGATGAGAGCGGCGGGGAAGCCGGGAGTGGTTTTGAGCGCTCCCTCGAATGCGGTTTTCGCTTCCTGCTCTTTGTTTAATGCCAGATAGGCATTGCCGCGCAGGGATAATATTTGAGCGGATGGCTGATCGTCGGCAAGCCGCCTGATTTCATCCAGAGCTTGTTGAAATTGCCCCTGGGCAAGCAGAGCCCCAGCCAGTTCCGGCAATACCCTGGTGGCAGGTATGCCGAGACTCAATGCTCTGCGCAGTTCCTTGTCAGCAGATTGAGCATCGCCAGTCTGATTGTAGATTGTACCGAGCAGGAAGCGCGCTTCGGCATTGTCAGGGCTATTTTGCAAGGCGTTTTTGAGCTGGATAATGGCGGCCTTATTGTCACCTTTTGTCTGGTATTGATGCGCTTCGCTGATCAGCGATTCTGCGGTCTGTGTTTTGCCGCAGGCGGTGAGTCCAGCCAACAGGAGTGCGGCTGTCAGGATGGTGAGGGTTGCAGTGCGCTGCTGGCTAGGCTTGGACATGGCTTTTCCTGTTAGTTGATATTGTGCTGCATCGCTTCAAATCGAGATTGACTTATTGGTACAAAGCGGCTTTTTGCCTGGACAAAGTGAACCACATAATAAACCACGGATTGTCTTAACGTGAAACTCGCGAAGCGATTCGATTGCCTCCTCTCCCTCTGGGAGAGGA
>JAVHSF010000205.1:0-1034 GCA_036172035.1 Gallionella sp.
CGAGACAAACCCGCTCATGGCGAAGTGCAGCTATCCGGCAAGTAATTCAACGAGACGAATAGCTCCTACGAGACAGGACAGACCGTCAAGGTCTAACAATTGATCGACAGTTTTACTGCTGAAAGCGGAAGCACAACGTAGCGTTGAGTACCCGCCAACGATGCACGAAATTGTTTCCATTGACTGTGTGCTCGGTAGCTTGTCTGAGTCGGTACGCGGATAAATCAATTAATCGAACTGGCAACATGCACGAGATTGCGCAATAATGCACCAATAGTATGAACAACCAAAGTCTTGGTGTTTTTTTAGGAGGCTATTCCGTGGGAACCGTGCGCAAAACCATCACCTTAACCGAAAAGCAAGACGGCTGGATTAAAGCTCAGATTGATACCGGACACTACACGAACGACAGCGAATATATCCGCGATCTCATCCGGCGAGAACAGGAACGTAGTGCCGGGGTTGATGCAATCCGCGCTGCGCTGATTGAAGGCGAGGCAAGCGGCGAACCAGGACCTTTCGATGCCGGCGCGTTCAAGCAGAAAATGCGGACTCTGCATGGCTGAATATCGCCTCACCCCCGCCGCCCAGCATGACCTTGAAATAATCTGGACTCATACCCTGCAGCAATGGGGCGCTGGGCAAGCTGATCGCTACACCGACATGTTGACGGCGGCCTTTGCCGAATTGGCGCAGTCGCCTAAGACAGCCACGGCATGTGACCACATCCGGCCAGGCTATCGTCGCCGAAGCGTTGAACGTCACATGATTTACTTTCGCATCACGGCTTACGGCATAGCAGTTGTTCGTATCCTGTATGATCGTATGGATGTTCAGCGCCACCTGTGATCCGCATCTCCAATCTGGCGATACGTTGAGAGGCTATAAAGTAAAGGTTCTTGCCCTGCTTTCATTTTGTTGTGCACCAAGCGCCCTGCACGGCATCGATTTTAATTTCGTTAGGCACAGCGTGCCCAACCTACGCAAGCCCCGCCCGTACTGTCAGTATGCCCTTCAACCAGAATGTCCTTCTT
>JAVHSF010000206.1:0-1031 GCA_036172035.1 Gallionella sp.
TTAGTGAAATTCGTGGGGTGGAAAAAGTGTGGCGTTCCCACCGATGAACCTGTAGGAGGCGGATACGCGCTCGCGCTTTATTCACCCTACACAAACTATGCGTCTTTCATAGATTCCAAACGTGCCTGTTCGCGCTCCAGTTCGGCGCGTAATTCTTCTTCAGTTGGTAGTAACAGATTGTATTTGCTAGCGAATAATTGATCGTTGTCGTTCAGCACCGAATAGCGCACCACGGAGGCATCTTTCTGCGCGCAAAGGATAATGCCGACCGTCGGATTGTCGTCCGGCGCGCGTTTGAGTTCATCGTACATGCGCACATACATATCCATCTGGCCAATATCCTGATGGGTCAATTCGCCGCGTTTGAGATCGAAGATGACGAAGCACTTGAGCAGGTAGTTGTAGAACACCAGATCAATGTAAAAGTCGCGACTCTCGGTGCTGATGCGCTGCTGGCGGGCGACAAAGGCAAATCCCTTGCCCAATTCCAGCAGAAAACCCTGCAACTGATTCATCAGTGCCTGTTCCAGCTCGCTCTCCAGCACCGCACCCGAATTGGGCAGGCCGAGGAATTCCAGCAGAACCGGATCGCGCACGAATTCACGCGGGCTGCCGGCAATCGCCCGAAGGTTGTTTGATGCTTCATTTTCGACCGCAGCACGATCCTGGCTGGACAGCAAACGCTCGTAATACAGCGTACCGATCTGCCGTTCCAGCGCCCGCGTCGTCCAGTTCTGAATGGCGGTTTCGTTCATATACCAGCGCCGTGCCGTGTCATTCTCGATGCGCAACAAGAGACGGTAATGCGTCCAGCTCAATTCGGTACGCACTGCGTCCCAAATTGGAAAGAACGAGTAAAAGCCTCGCATGTGGCGCAGATTACGTTCATCAAAGCCCTTGCCAAATTCTCTGGTGAGCGACTTTGCCAGTTCCGGCAACAGGCGCTTTCCATAAGCCGCGCGCGCTTCACCGCCCTGCTCAAATTCAACGATATGCCGACCGATTTGCCAGCAGGTCTGCACCTGAATGGC
>JAVHSF010000207.1:0-1027 GCA_036172035.1 Gallionella sp.
CAGCCAGCGTAGCCCGGATGTAATGCAATGGAATCCGGGGACAGCTTCAACGCACGTTCCCGGATTGCACTTCGTTTCATCCGGGCTACAGCCTGTAGGGTGGGTAAGGCCCACGCGTGCCGGGCACCTGCCTGTAGCTGCAAACAGGAAGGGGTGGAGAGTGAATATTTCAAAATCGGGATTTCGATGGGTATTGAGGGTGCAAAGTTGATTGATGTATGATGCGTGATGTTTGATGCTGTGATAGAGGAGAGGTGACATGCGAACAACCTTGACCATAGATGCTGATGTGCTTGCCGCAGCCAAAGGGCTGGCCAGTGCCCAGCACAAGAGTATTGGCAATATACTGTCTTCCCTGGCGAGACAGTCGCTGCGAACCCCCGTGTCGAGCGGCAATACGCGCAATGGCGTGCCTTTGCTGATGCACATGAGCGGAGCGGTAAGGGTAACGCCGGAGTTGGTTAATCAGTTACGCGATGAGTTGCCTGAATGATATTTTTACTTGATGTGAACGTACTGATCGCATTGATTGATCCGGCGCATATTCAGCATGATGCGGCACATGAGTGGTTTGCGGTACAGGGCCAGCAGGCATGGGCTACCTGTCCTTTAACAGAAAATGGCCTGCTTCGTATCGTGGGGCATAGCCGTTATCCCAATTCACCAGGCACGCCATCGGCTGTGTTGCCGTTGATGGAAGGATTGCGCGCACTGCCCGGTCATGTGTTTTGGCCCGATGACATCAGTCTGGCGGATACCGCAAAATTCGATAGGGATCGCTTACTCAGTTCCGGACAGGTAACGGATAGTTATCTGTTGGCGTTGGCGTGTCATCACGGCGGGCAGCTGGCAACATTTGATTATCGGTTGCTGACATCAGCGGTACGAAATGGTGCACAGGGTTTGCATTTGATAAGGTAGGTCTGGCGAGCATGGCAGGTTGGGTAAGGCCCATGCGTGCCGTAAGCCTTATTTTTGGCTATGTCGCAGTTACGTGTTGAATTTGATTGAACCAGCCCATTAAATC
>JAVHSF010000208.1:0-4691 GCA_036172035.1 Gallionella sp.
CGATTCTAAACAACTCCGCAACAAAGCGCCATATCGAATTAAACACGGCATAGTCACCATGCCGCCCACCCTGCACAACAGGTACGCCTGGATATCAACCCGGCAGACAGAAAAAAAGCCGACTCGCGCCGGCTTTTTCAGGTTTGACCCCACTCCTCAAAAAACTCAGACCCGAAAAAATATCAGACCTGAGAGAACCCCGGAATGAGCTTACTTTGCCAGACCCAGAACAAACTGTACCAGTTCCTTGATGTCAGCCTGTTTCTTGCCGGCAGCATCGTTGGCCGGCATGGGCATGGAACCCCATACACCTGAACCGCCCTTGGATACTTTGGTGATCAGCTTGGCTTCTGCTGAAGCATCACCCTTGTACTTCTTGGAAACATCCATCCAAGCCGGCCCAACCACCTTTTTGTCAATTGCGTGACAAGCGGTGCAGTTGTTTTTCTTGGCGACTGCCGGCATATCGGTTGCCATGGCTGAACCTGCAATCATCAAACCTGCTGCGACTGTCATGCTTACGATGATAGATTTCATATGTACTCTCCGTTTTATGATCAAAGAAACTTAAAAGGTACGAAGGCTTGGCCTTCGATGGTGATACCGAACCGCTCTGTCAGGTTTGTAAACCAACTTTTCCGGACGGTGAGCGATTAACGCCAGCGTTTACCATCCGGTTGACAGCTTATTTCAAATTAAGCACAAATTTTGCCAAAGTTGTGCGATCCGCTTCGCTTATTTTAGGATGCGCAGGCATCGCCATGCTGCCCCACACGCCGCTACCACCCGTGGCTATTTTGCTGACCAGATGCGCCTCGGCAGTCGCGTCACCGCGATATTTTGCCGCCACATCCTTCCAGGCCGGACCCACCACCTTTTTGTCTATGGCATGGCAAGCCAGACAGTTGTTCTTTTTTGCCAAGGCCAGCGCGTCGGCTTCAGATACGGTGACCTCCGTTTTAACAACGACCACAGGTGCAGCGATTGCAATGGCCGCGACTTTGGGCGTAACAACGACGGTCACTTTCTCTTTCACCGGCGCTGCGGCCTTGATTGCAGTGGGTGCCGCTTCGATTTTCGCGGATGCCGCCTTGACAGGTGCGACCCCTTTGGCTGCTGGTGCGACCCCTTCCGCCGCTGCGCTAACCGCTGGCAGCACGGCGGATGCCGCCTTCACAACAACGTCCGCTTGCGCAGCTGCCGCGCTGACCGGTTCACTCGGCATGACTTCGACTGGAGCGGTTGTCTGTTGAGGGGAAGTCTCCGGCTGACAGCCATACAACCCCGCCAGCAACGACACCAGCAATATATTTCGCATATACATTATTTTTCCTTTACAATACAATAACTTAAATTGATTCGGCGCGATATTCGACAATCAGGGTATGGCGCGCGCCCGCAGCGACTGCTACCACGTTTTCCATCGCATTTACCGATTCCACGCAAACCATCTCGCGCCAGCCGTCCGGTTGCCCCATATCGCCCATCTTGGTGGCCTTCTCAACCCACGGTGTCCAGACCACAGTGGAAAGACTGCCCGACTTGGCAATATGGATGCGGCGCTTGAGCTGGTCATCCTCAATCACACATTCACCAGCGGTGTTGATATACACGCGATCCACCTCACCGGAAAAAGTAATCGCGCCATCCTGTTTACGCTTGTGGGTGCCGCCCACCTTGTCCCAGTAATCCCCCCCTTCCAGGCCAGTCACGCGCACCGCGCCAATGTCGCCGATCTGCAAATAAGTATGCAGTGCTTCACCGATTACAAAATCTTCCGCACCCGTGTTTTCGGTGGTCATTTCCATGCGCAGCGTCTCGCCCACAATCACGGTTAAATCCACGTTGCAGTCGTGCGGCCACTGGGCGCGCGTCTTGTCGGAAGCCACCAGGCGCAAGGTCAACCGGGTCGCGCCGTTGGGTTCGGTAGCCGATTCGATCACGCGCCAGGGCACGGTACGCGCGAAGCCGTGTCCGGGGAAACCGGCTTCAGTCGCGTGAGGACCAAACCAGGGCCAGCACACTGGAGAACCGCCGCGTATGGATTTGCCCGCCGCCAGCTTGGCATCCCGCGACAACCACACCACTGGAACAGCCTGGCTCCTGGGCTGCCAGGTCATCAGGTGCGCGCCCTGCAAACACAACGCTGCCGACCCTAATGCGTTATTGATGTCTGCCACGATCAAGCCGCTGGCATCCTCGCGGAAAGACAACTGCCCGTTAATGCCGAATTGCGTATTCAGTGCTGTAGTCATGCTTTTCTCCTTGTGGTTATCCAAAAAATCACGGGCCTATACCCCCTACTTTTTAACGCTCAATTTGTGTGACATCCCGCACTGCGCCCTTGTCGGCTGAAGTGGTCATCGCAGCGTAGGCGCGCAATGCCACGGATACAGGGCGTTCACGGCTGACCGGCTGCCAGGCCAGCTTGCCGCGCGCCTCCATCGCGGCGCGGCGGCGCGCCATTTCTTCGTCGCTGATTGCCAGCGCGATGCTGCGATTGGGAATGTCAATAGCGAGGGTGTCGCCCTCGGCAACCAAGCCTATCGCCCCGCCGCTGGCGGCTTCCGGCGAAACGTGGCCGATGCTCAAGCCCGAAGTGCCGCCCGAAAAACGCCCGTCGGTGAGCAGGGCGCAGGCCTTACCCAACCCTTTGGATTTCAGGTAAGCAGTCGGGTAGAGCATTTCCTGCATACCCGGCCCGCCCTTGGGACCTTCGTAGCGGATCACCACCACGTCGCCCGCGACCACTTCATCGGCCAGAATAGCTGCCACGGCGGCATCCTGACTCTCGTAAACGCGCGCCCTTCCGGTGAATTTCAGAATGCTCTCATCCACGCCTGCGGTCTTGACGATGCAGCCGTCCACGGCGATGTTGCCGTGCAGCACCGCCAAGCCCCCGTCCTGCGAATAGGCGTGAGCCTTGTCGCGTATGCAACCGGTGGCGCGATCCGCATCCACATCTGGATACAACATGGATTGCGAAAAAGCGATAGTCGTGACGATGCCGCCGGGCGCAGCGCGGAAGAACTTTTGCACCGCCTCGTCCGTACTTTGGGCGATGTCCCATTGTTTGAGTCCGTCACGCAAGGTTCGGCTGTGTACCGAGCCCACCTCACCGTGCAACAGCCCCGCCCTGTCCAGTTCGCCCAGAATCG
This sequence comes from Gallionella sp., assembly GCA_036172035.1. Classification (GTDB taxonomy): domain Bacteria; phylum Pseudomonadota; class Gammaproteobacteria; order Burkholderiales; family Gallionellaceae; genus Gallionella. The sequence goes on from JAVHSF010000208.1 coordinate 3,159, forward strand.
CGGGGATGCCGCCCGCGCGATGCACATCTTCCATATGATATTCGGATGAGGGCGCGACCTTGCACAGCGTCGGCACACGGCGCGACAACCTGTCCATGTCCTTCATGGTGAAATCCACCCCCGCTTCGCGCGCGACAGCCAGCAGATGCAGCACGGTATTGGTCGAACCGCCCATCGCAATGTCCAGCGCCATGGCGTTCTCGAACGCCTCAAAAGTGGCGATGCTGCGCGGCAGCACCGTTTCATCGTCCTGCTCGTAATAGCGATGGCACAGCTCGACAATCACCCGTCCCGCGCGCAAAAACAACTGCTTGCGCTCGGCGTGGGTCGCCAGCATCGTGCCGTTGCCGGGCAGCGACAAACCCATCGCTTCGGTCAGACAATTCATCGAATTAGCGGTAAACATGCCGGAACATGAACCGCAAGTAGGACAGGCGGAACGCTCGACGGCCTCGACTTCTTCATCGCTGCAATGACTATCCGCCGCCACCACCATCGCATCCACCAGATCCAGACCCTTGACCTTGCCGCCCCAGTTCACCTTGCCCGCTTCCATCGGCCCGCCGGACACAAACACCACCGGAATGTTCAGGCGCATCGCCGCCATCAACATGCCCGGCGTGATCTTGTCGCAATTCGAGATGCACACCAGCGCGTCGGCGCAATGCGCGTTGCACATATACTCGACGGAATCGGCGATCAAGTCGCGGCTGGGCAGCGAGTACAACATCCCGCCATGCCCCATCGCGATGCCGTCATCAACGGCTATGGTATTGAATTCCTTGGCGATGCCACCCGCCTTTTCAATCTCTCGCGCGACCAACTGCCCCATGTCCTTAAGGTGGACGTGTCCGGGAACGAACTGGGTGAACGAGTTGGCAATGGCGATGATGGGCTTGCCGAAGTCGCCTTCTTTCATGCCGGTAGCGCGCCACAAGGAACGCGCACCGGCCATGTTGCGACCATGAGTGGAGGTACGGGAACGGTAAACTGGCATGATGTCTCTTCCATGTAAGCTATAATCAAGCCGCCAATTCTACCCGATTCCATCATGCTCGTTTATCCGCACATCAATCCCATCGCCCTGCAACTAGGCCCGCTCGCCATACACTGGTACGGTTTGATGTATCTGGCGGGCTTTATGACCTTTCTGTGGCTGGGACGAAAACGTATCGCCGCATTGAATATCGAACAGATCACCAACAAGACACTCGACGACCTGTTGTTTTACGGCGTGCTGGGAGTCATTCTGGGCGGACGCCTGGGCGAAGTGCTGTTCTACAATCCCGGCTATTATTTTTCCAATCCGCTGAAAATACTCGCGGTATGGGAAGGCGGCATGTCGTTCCACGGCGGATTTTTGGGCGTGCTGGTGGCGATGGCCGTGTTTGCCTGGCAGCATAAATTGCGCTGGCTGGAGCTGATGGATTTCGTTGCCCCGCTCGTTCCACCGGGTCTGGGCTTTGGTCGCCTGGGCAATTTTATTAACGGCGAATTGTGGGGACGCCCCACCGATGCGCCCTGGGGCATGGT
>JAVHSF010000209.1:0-4686 GCA_036172035.1 Gallionella sp.
GGGTGCGGCTGAACCATGAGCGATCCGGTTAAAATTTATTGCGTGGGCGGTGCGGTTCGTGACCGTTTGCTGGGCTTGCCAGTCAAGGATAACGATTGGGTGGTGGTCGGCAGCACGCCCGAAGCCATGGTGGCACAGGGTTATCAGCCGGTGGGCCGTGACTTCCCGGTATTTTTGCATCCCGTAACGCACGAGGAATATGCGCTGGCGCGCACCGAGCGTAAAACGGCGCTCGGCTACAAGGGCTTTGCCGTCTACGCCGCGCCGGATGTCACGCTGGAGCAGGATTTGCTGCGCCGTGATTTCACCGTCAACGCTATCGCTCGGGATGCTGGTGGTAACTTGATAGACCCGCACAACGGCATAGCCGATTTGCGTGCCGGAATACTGCGTCACGTCAGTTCGGCGTTCAACGAAGACCCGGTGCGCATCCTGCGTGCGGCGCGTTTTGCGGCGCGCTTCGGCTTCGGCATCGCGCCGGAAACCTTGACCCTGATGCGCGACATGGTGAACAACGGCGAAGTGGATGCGCTGGTGCCGGAACGTGTCTGGCAGGAGTTGTCGCGCGGTTTGATGGAGGAAAAACCTTCGCGTTTTTTCGAGACGCTGCGCAGTTGCGGCGCGCTGGCGAAAATCATGCCCGAGGTGGAGGCGCTGTTCGGTGTGCCGCAGCCGGAAAAATATCATCCCGAAATAGATTGCGGCATACACACCCTGATGGTGGTGGACGATGCCGCACGGCACGATTACCCGCTGGAAGTGCGCTTTGCCGCGCTGACGCATGATCTGGGCAAGGCCACTACCCCAAAAGATGTCCTGCCGCGTCACATTGGCCACGAGCTGCGCAGTGTGGGGCTGGTAGAAAAACTTTCCGGGCGTTTGCGTGCCACGGGAGAATGCCGCGATTTGGCCTTGCTGGCGGCGCGTTACCACGGCGACATCCATCATGCGATGGAACTACGCGCCAAGACGATAGTCCGACTGTTCCAGTCCGCAGATGCCTGGCGTCGTCCGGAACGGTTTGCGCAGTTGCTGCAGGCTTGCGCCTCGGATGCGCGCGGACGTAAGGGCAGTGAGCAGGACGAGTATCCGCAAGCCGGTTATTTGCTGAAATTGCTGGCGACTGCGCGCGCGGTGGACGCGGGTGCGGTTGCACGGAGCTGTCAGGACAAAGGTACAATTCCCGCCGCAGTTCAGCGGGCTCGCATCAATGCAATTGAAAGCCTGGTAAAAAATCAACGAAAGGAGAGCAGTAATGCGTAAGTGGATAGGAGCGGTTTTGTTGGTTGTAGTGCCATCTGTGGTCATGGCCGGGGATGCGTCCGGTGCAAAGGCAAGAAATACCAGGCTGAATGCAATGTTCGGCCAGCTGGATGTAGACAAGACGGGCAAGCTTTCCAGGTCGGAGGTCGAGCAGAAAGCACCTGTTATAGCGGAAAGTTTTGATCAGATAGATGCTAATCACGACGGCGGAATTACCAGAAAGGAGATGAAAGATGCCATGGCTCTGGCAGATAAGCGGCGGATTGAGTTCAATCAGCGTTTGTCGGCGGCAGACAAGGATCAGGATGGTCAATTATCCAGGGAAGAGGCGCAGATGTTGCCCAATCTTAGCGCCAACTTCGATGCCATGGACAGCAACCATGATGGGCAACTGGTCATCAAGGAAATCGCCGACTTCATACGCGCCAGTGTGAATGACGCACCGGCATCAAGTTCGGCATCCGCAGCGGCACAGTAGCGGCTATAACATTCGGGATAAATCGCCACGGGCGAATCCGCTTAACGGGTTCGCCACATTTTTGCCTAGCGCGATGACCTTGAATAACTCCCCCATTTCCGCCGGGCTGGTGAGTTTCTGCAACTGCGCCGAGAGCGGCAGGTAATCGCGCAGATTTTCCGGTCCGGTGTCTTTCAGTAACTCGGTGATACCGTTGTTGATCAGGAAAAATGCCTGATTGGTGTAGCCCAGCAGTTCCAGTCCCGCATCAATGCCGCATTCCGCGATGTCGGTGAAATTGACGTGCGCAGTGATGTCCTGCAAGCCGGGCAGAAAGAACGGGTCATCGTGGGCGTGGTGGCGGTAGTGGCACATCAGCGTGCCCGTGTCGCGTTGAGCATGATAGTACTCGCGCGCGCCGAAACCGTAGTCCATGAACAGCATCGCGCCTTGCTCCAGGCACTGGCTCAGGCTGTTGATCAGGCCGCGCGCAGCCAGACACATCTCGCTGACGTAACCATTCGGCAAACTGATCTGTGCGTGGATGGCTTGCGCTGCTTGCGACAGCGCCGGGTCAATCATGGTGCGCGCCTGCCAGACAAAGCCGTCTTCAAGCATTGCCACGCCGATCTCGTTGAGCGCGCTGTCCTGCCAGCGCACGCGATGCACCGGCAATGCGTCCAGCACTTCGTTGGCGATGATGGCCCCGCTGAAAGTCTCCGGCAACGCGTCCAGCCAGTGCAGTCTATCCATCAACTGTGGTAATCGTTGTTGCAGTAAATCCTGCTGGCGCTCGCGCAGGTCGGCGCTGACCTCCAGAATGCTGTAGCGGTCTGGAAGTTGGCCGGTACGTTCCAATTCGGTCAGAATGTCGCAGGCCAGTTTGCCGCTGCCCGCGCCCAGTTCCATGATGTGCGGCGCGCTGTCTGCCATGATCTCGGCGACTTGCCGCGCCAGCGTGCGCCCGAACAGCGGCGAGAGTTCCGGCGCGGTGATGAAGTCTCCCGCCTCGCCGAATTTGTGTGCCCCTGCCGTGTAATAGCCCAGCCCCGGCGCGTATAAGGCCAGTTCCATGAAGTGGGCGAAAGAAATCCAGCCGCCATGGGCTGCGATGTCTTGCCGGATGGTTTCGGATAAGCGCGCGCTATGAAGGGCTGCTGCGTGGCCGGGTGAGGGCAATGATGTGGCGAGTGATGTCGGCATGGTCAGGTATAATTCGCGGGATTTTCAAGTAATCACAGGTCGGCAAGTTTAATGGAGGGGGCGGTGCAAGGCAAAGTTATCTTGGTGACGGGCGGCGGGCGGCGGGTCGGCGCGGCGATCTGTCGCCGCTTGCACGCGGCAGGGGCAAACATCGCGCTGCATTACCGTACTTCGGCACGGGCGGCGCTGGCCTTGCAGGATGAACTCAATGCGCTGCGACCCGAAAGTGCTGCCGCATTTGCGGCGGATCTGCTTGATTTGCAAGATATTTTTGAACTTGTGCGGCAAGTCATCGAACGTTTTGGACGGCTGGATGCGCTGGTCAACAACGCATCCAGCTTTTATCCGACCCTGTTGGCGGAGGTGGACGAGCTGCAATGGCACGATCTGCTCGGCACTAATCTGCGCGCGCCGCTGTTTTTGGCGCAGGCGGCTGCGGATGAATTGCGCCGCCGACACGGCTGCATCGTCAATATCGCGGACATCCATGCCGAACGCCCGATGCGCGGGCATCTGCTGTATAGCGTGGCGAAAGCGGGGTTGGTCGCTTTGACGCGTGGCCTGGCGCAGGAAATGGCACCGCAGGTACGCGTGAACGCGGTCGCCCCCGGTGTCATCCTCTGGCCGGATAGTGAGTGCTGGAAGGACGAAACGCAGCGCCGCAAGATCGTCGCACATACCCTGCTCAAACGCGAAGGTGAGCCGGACGACATCGCCAAAACCGTCGCGTTCCTGATCAAAGACGCGCCGTACATCACCGGTCAAGTCATCTCGGTGGATGGCGGCAGAAGCATCAACATTTAACAGGAAATTTTAATGAACACAGAAGCACAGCCGATCCATTTCGACCATTCCGGTAATTTCAACAAGCTGAAGAACCGGTTGGAGCATCAGGTCGGCAAGGCCATTTTCGACTTCAATATGATAGAGGACGGCGACTCGGTGATGGTGTGTCTCTCCGGCGGCAAGGATTCCTATACCTTGCTGGACATCCTGATCACCTTGCGCAAACGTGCACCGGTGGATTTTCGCATCGTCGCGATGAATCTGGACCAGAAACAGCCGGGTTTCCCGGCGGATATTTTGCCTAACTACTTGAAATCATTGGGTATTGAATATCACATCGAGACTCAGGACACCTATTCCATCGTCAAGGAAAAAATTCCCGAGGGCAAAACCACCTGTTCGCTGTGTTCGAGGCTGCGGCGCGGCATCATCTACAGGGTGGCGGGGGAGCTGGGTGCGAACAAGATCGCGCTGGGGCATCACCGCGACGATATGATAGAGACGCTGTTCCTGAACATGTTCTTCGCCGGCAAGCTCAAGGCTATGCCGCCCAAGCTGGTGACCGACAAGGGCGACCATATCGTGATTCGTCCGCTGGCCTATTGCGTGGAAAAAGACATTGCCCGCTATGCGCGCGGCATGGAATTTCCCATCATTCCCTGCAACCTGTGCGGCTCGCAGGAAAACCTGCAACGCCAGAACATCAAGGAGATGTTGGCCAACTGGGAACGGCAATATCCGGGGCGTAGCCAGACACTCTTCACCGCGATGCAGAACGTCGCCCCCTCGCACCTGCTGGACGGCAGCCTGTTTGATTTCAGGAATATTCAGCTCGGTCAGGAAGTCGCGGAAGGCGACGTGGCGTTCGACGACAGCGTGGTGGTGTAAGTCACTTCAGGTGCGGGGAAGTTACTGCGGGTAGTACAGTTCCAGCCGGTAGCCTATAGGGCGAAGCTCACCGGTATCCATGCGTAGCT
>JAVHSF010000210.1:0-4673 GCA_036172035.1 Gallionella sp.
GCGTCAACGCCCCGCAATACGGTATCCAAACCGGGATTCGGTTATAATCGTGACCAATTAAGACCAACAAACCCGACAATCATGAGTTCACTCCCTACCATTCAACGCATGCTGGTCGAACAATTCGATCTGAAAATTGAAGACCTGACACCCGAAGCCACCCTGGAAAGCCTGGGACTGGACTCACTCTCGGTAATCGAATTCATGTTCAATCTCGAAGACGAACTCAATATCAAGATGTCTGACGAACGCGTCGAGCTCAAGACGCTACAGGATGTCACCAATTTGGTGGACAAACTGGCCGCAGAACAAACTGGCGCAGTCAAGTAATCCCCATGACCAGACGCGTCGTCATCACCGGACTGGGTATCGTCTCACCGGTCGGTTGTACCGCCGAACAATTCTTTGCCAATTTGATGTCCGGACATTCCGGCATCAGGCATTTGCAGCACGATTTCATTGACCAGCTTTCCATCCGCATCGGCGCACCGGTGGAAGACTTCAATCCAACCGTTCACTTCAGCAAAATCCAGCTCACCGGGATCGAGCGTTTCAGCCAGATGGCGCTGGTCGCCGCCGAACAAGCCGTGCAGGATGCGCAGCTGGTTTTGGAAGAATCCGAATATCCTCGTGCCGGTGTCCAGATGGGCTGTTGTCTGGGGGGAGCCGCGACGCTGGAAGAAGGCTATGTAGAAGTTTTCAAGCGTGACAACCCGCGCATCAAACCGCTCAGCGTCTTGCTCAGCATGAACAACGCCGCCGCCTCACACATTTCCATCAAATACCATTTGCAGGGTGCGAACATCACCTATTCCACCGCTTGCGCATCCTCGGCGATTGCCATCGGTGAAGCCTATCGCCAGATCAAGCACGGTTATGCCGAGGTGATGCTGGCGGGAGGTTCGGAAGCGATGCTGACACTGGGCGCGATGAAAGCATGGGAGGCCTTGCGCACGCTGGCGCACGAAGATGCCACCGACCCCGGCGCATCCTGCAAACCTTTCTCCAGGGATCGTAACGGGCTGGTACTCGGTGAAGGCGCGGCTGTATTGGTGCTGGAAGATGCCGAACGCGCGACACGGCGCGGCGCAAAGATTTATGGTGAACTGGTGGGCTACGATTGCTCGTCAGACGCGAGCCATCTTACCAAACCGAATGCCGCCGGACAGACCCGCACCATCCTGAACGCCTTGCGCGATGCCAAATTGCAACCGCAAGACATTGATTACATTAACGCGCATGGTACGGCGACGCTGGCGGGTGACATCGAAGAAACCAACGCCATCAAACGGGCATTCGGCAGTTTTGCTGCACACATCCCGGTCAGCTCCACCAAATCCATGCACGGCCACCTGATGGGCGCAACGGGCGCGGTCGAATTCATGGCAGCACTGCTGGCGCTACAAAATCAGGCTATTCCACCCACCATCAACCTGCACCACCCCGACCCCGAATGTGATCTGGACTATGTACCCAACCACGGTCGCACCGAAGTTCGTCTCAATACCGTGATGTCCAATTCATTCGCGTTCGGCGGTACGAATGCAGTATTGATCGCCAAGCATTTTGAGGTCTAATTTCTCGTAATTTCGCAATTCAACCAATGCCATGAAGGAATTAAATCTCTCCGGCTGGGCACTCAAACATCAGGCACTGGTACTCTACGCCCTGTTCGCACTGGTACTGGCCGGACTATTCTCCTATAGCCAACTCCCGCAAAAAGAAGACCCGGATTTCACCTTTCGCGTGATGACCATCAAACTGCTGTGGCCGGGTGCGACGGCGCGTGAAGTCGAGCAGCAAGTCACCCGGCCGATAGAAAGCAAATTGCAGGAAACGCCCTGGCTGGACAGTCTGGACAGTTATTCAAAAGCGGGCGAAGCCGTTATTTTCGTCACGCTGAAAGAAGCCATGCCGCCCGCCGACTTGTCGCGCAGTTGGGGGCAGGTGCGAAAAATCCTGTCCGATACGCGCGATAGCTTGCCGGACAACATAACGGGTCCTTTCATCAACGATGATTTTGGTGAAACCTACGGCAGTGTTTACGCCCTGACCTCGACCACCCTGGATAACGCCCGGCTTGCCACTGCGGCCAGCCAGCTGCGTGAACGCCTGCTGAGAATAGACAATGTCAGCAAGATCGCGTTGCTCGGAGTACAGGACGAAACAATCTACATCGAATTCTCCAGTGGCAAAATGGCTGAACTGGGCATCAACCCCTTGCAGGTAGCGGCAGCGCTCAAGGCACAGAATGCCATGGAACCGGCGGGCGAAATCACTTCGCATTTCGGCACTACCCCGTTGCGCGTGAGCGGCGACTTTAACTCAGTCAAAAGCCTTCAGGATATCGGCATCAAAGCGGGTGGCAAAACCTATCGGCTAGGCGACATCAGCCATGTCTATCGTGCCTATGCCGACCCCGCCAGCTTCAGGATGCGCAGTATGGGTAAACCGGCGGTTGGTTTGGCTATTTCAATGACCCCGAACGGCAATGTCACCGCGCTGGGCGACAAGTTAAGACACGAACTGGCTACCGCAAAAAAACAGTTGCCCGATGATGTTGAGATACATCAGGTGTCGGATCAACCCACCGTGGTCGGGCAATCCATAGGCACTTTCATGCGCGCCTTGCTGGAAGCACTGGTAATCGTGCTGCTGGTCAGTTTTCTCAGCCTCGGCCTGCGCGCCGGGCTAGTGGTCGGCCTGTCCATCCCGCTGGTACTGGCAGGGACATTTTTACTGATGGATATGTTCGGCATAGACCTGCAACGCGTCTCGCTCGGCGCATTGATCATCGCGCTGGGTCTGCTGGTGGATGACGCGATGATCGCGGTGGAAATGATGAAGGTTAAGCTGGAACAGGGTTGGAGCAAGCTGGACGCAGCCAGTTTTGCCTACGCCAGTACGGCGTTCCCGATGCTGACCGGCACGCTGGTTACGGCGGCAGCTTTCCTGCCGGTTGGTCTGGCCAAGTCCTCGGCGGGCGAATACACTTTTTCGATCTGTGCCGTGGTGACCATCGCCCTGCTGGTTTCATGGCTGGTCGCGGTCATTTTCACCCCCTTCATCGGCTACCGTCTGCTTGCCAATCAGCACACGCATAACGACAACCTGTATCAGCGAGGATTTTACGCACGCTTGCGGCGGCTGGTGGAAGGATGCCTGGATTATAAAAAGACCGTGGTTGCAGTCACTCTGGCAGCTTTTCTGCTGTCCTTGCTGGGCTTTAACCAAGTGAAACAGGAATTTTTCCCGCCGTCTGAACGCCCGGAACTGCTCATTGACATCTGGCTGCCAGAAGGCACCAACTTTGCCACCACTGAGGCGCTGACAGTCGAACTGGAAGGAAAATTACAGCACGATGTCGGCATCGCCAATTACACCAGCTACATCGGCGGCAGCACACCGAGGTTCTATTTGCCGCTGGATTTGAATCTGCAAAGCGTCAACTATGCGCAAATAGTCATCACCGCTCGCGATATACAGGCGCGCGAAGCGGTACTCAAACGTCTGCGCACCCTGCTGGACAAGGATTACCCTGAAATGGGCATTCGTGTCGCACGGCTGGAAAACGGCCCGCCAGTCGGCTATCCGGTGCAATTCAAGGTGCTGGGCGAAGATCCGCAAAAACTGCGTTCGATTGCCAACGGGATTGTCGGTATAGTAAAAAACGACCGGCACACCAAAAATGTCAGCGTAGATTCAAACGAGAAAATTGCCACCGTCAACATTGATGTTGACCAGGAAAAGGCCAGACAACAGGGGCTTTCCTCTCAGGCTATTTCGCGGAATCTGCAAGCGTTGCTGTCCGGCCTGACGATTACCGAGCTGCGCGAAAACGACAAACACCTCTCCGTCATTGCACGCACCGAACAGGCGGAGCGCGCTAACCCGGAATACTTGAACCGGATAAACCTCTACACCGAAGACGGTCAGAGCATACCGTTAAGACAGATCGCCGCCATCGGCGAGGCCGAAGAAGACAGCATCATCTGGCACAAAAATGGTCTGCCGGTGGTGACGGTGCGCGCCGATGTACCGGACGGAGTGAGTGCGCCGGAGGTGAGTCTGTCCCTGAACCGCCAACTCGCCTCCCTCCGCGCCAAACTGCCGGAAGGCTATCGTATCGAAGTGGGCGGCGTAATGGAGGACAGCGACAAGGCTCAGGAGTCCATCGTCGCCATCCTGCCGCTGATGGGTTTCCTTATCGTCACCCTGCTGATGCTACAGTTGAAAAATTACAAGCCTGTCGTGCTGGCCTTGCTGACCGCTCCACTGGGCATCATCGGCGTGACTGCCGCGCTGTTGATTTTTAACGTACCCTTCGGCTTCGTCGCCATGCTGGGAATGATCTCCCTGTCCGGGATGATCATGCGCAACTCGGTCATCCTGCTCGACCAGATCACCCAAGACATGGCGGCGGGCATGAGCCGCCGGGATGCCATCATCGAATCCACCGTGCGCCGTTTCCGCCCCATCATGCTCACCGCCGCCGCCGCGATTCTGGCGATGATTCCTCTGACACGCAGTATCTTTTGGGGGCCGATGGCGGTGGTCATCATGGGCGGACTGCTGGTCGCGACCCTGTTGACCCTGTTCTACCTGCCCGCCTTGTATGCGATCTGGTTCAAGGTAAAACGCCCCGACTGAAAATATCGGAAAAGCGCGCAGCC
>JAVHSF010000211.1:0-4662 GCA_036172035.1 Gallionella sp.
ATTCCAAACAAGCAAGCCGCGACACCGCAATACGAAAAAATCACCCCGTCCCGGACGGGTTGTCAGCAAAAACAGCGTCTGCGGTGTTGCAAATCTTGGCAATGGAACAACCATTGCCCGCGATTCGCGCCTTGCATCCCTCTATTTTTGCTGACAACGCATCTTGTAAAAGAAGTCCGACAGGCTCCTGGCAAAACCATGCGGCTCGCTCAGGCTTGAACAACTTTTCAGCTTTTTTGGAGTATGCTGGCAGCACTTTTGCGGGTTCGGGACAAATGAAGCGAATCAAACTCAGTGAAATTCTTACTCCTGACGTAATCACCGTTGCCACGGATATTACGGTCAGGGAAGTACTGTCCACGATGGCATCGCTGCGCATCAGTTGCCTGCTCGCGGTGAACAGCGAAAATCAGCCGCTGGGCATCTTCACCGAACAGGATGCCTTGCGTCTGCTTGCCGGACAGCAGGCACTGGATGGTCTGGTCATGGCCGATGTCATGGCCATACCGCCGCTATGCGCCCCCTCCGACATGGACTATCGCGATGCCTTCCGCTTGTTGCAGGAACGCGGCTTCCGTCATTTGATCGTCACGGATGCGCACAACCGGCTACTCGGCATCGTCACCGAAGACGCTTTTCTGCGCTGTCTCGGCACCGAAGAATTTACCGCTTTCAAGACCGTTGCCAGGGTCATGGCACGCAATGTCGCCACGATTGATGCGGATGAAACGGTCGCCGCTGCGGCGCAGCGGATGCACGAACAGCATCTTGGCTGCATCGTTGTCACGCGTGATTCCGCACCGGTCGGCATTCTCACCGAGCGCGATGCGGTCAGGCTGAAACTCGATGTCGGTAAGCCGTGCCGTGTGGGCAGCGTGATGTCGTGTCCGCTGATCACCGTTTCGCCCGACACAACACCGGAGGATGCCATCCAGCTGATGGCGGACAATAAGATACGCAATCTGGTGATTACCGATCAAGGCAAACTGATCGGCATCGTCAGCCGCCACAACCTGGCCAACACCCTGCAAGGCGATTATGTCGAGTTTCTGGAAGAAACCATTAAAAAACAACACAGTAAAATGTTGCAGCTCAACCAGCAACACCTCTTGAGCAAACTGCACAGCGTTGCGCTGGCGGCATCGGCAAACGCCATATTGATTACCGGCACGGACGGCATCATCCAGTGGGCAAACAGCGCCTTTTACAACTTATCCGGGTACAGCCCCAAGGAAGCCATAGGCAGGCAACCCAAGGATCTGATCCGCTCCGGCCTGCAAAGCCGCGAGTTTTACCAGGCATTATGGACAACCATTCTGAGCGGGCAGACGTGGCAGGGCGAACTGGTCAACAAACGCCGTGATGGAACGCTCTACACGGAAGAGATGACCATCACTCCGGTGCGCACTGAAGGCGACAGGATGACGCACTTCATCGCCGTAATACAGGACATCAGCGAGCGCAAGCTGCACGAAAAAATGCAAGCAGCCAGCAATAACGTGCTGGATGAGATCATCGCAAATCAACCCCTGCCGGACATTCTGCTGTCCACCATTCTTCATCTGGAAAGTTTGTTCCCCGCGATGCGCGCCTCGGTGTTGCGCCTGGATAGCGATAGCGGCCTGCTCGGACAATGCATCGCGCCGCGACTAGCGGATTTTTATATCGCCGCCCTCGAAGGGTTGCGCCCCATCCCAGGCAGCTACTCATATGGAACGGCGGCTTATAGCGGGGAAACCGTGAGCGTCGAAGATGTCCAAACCCACCCCGACTGGACATCCGTCCGCGAACTCACGGCGCGAGCCGGATTTCGCGGCTGCACGGCGATCCCGTTCAAAAACGCCAGCGGCCAGGTACTCGGTGTGTTTGCCGTACATTTCGCCGAGCCGCACCTCCCCAGCCCCGAGGAACTTGGCTTCCTCAACCAATTCGCCCGTCTGGCGGGAATCGCCGTCGCCAGGGAAATAACCGAAACGCAACGTCTCGCCATGACCGCTTCGCTACAAAACAGCGAAACCCGTTATCGCACGCTGGTCGAGGCCGCCCCTTTTCCCGTCGTCATCAGCAGCCTCAAAGAGGGTTTGCTGCTGTACGGCAACGATCGCGCCCAGTTGATGTTCGGCATCCGCCGCGAGCAGGGCATCGGCAAACCCGCCAACCAGTTTTATGTGCATCCCGAAGAGCGCGATCGCTTCATCTCCGCCGTGCTGGAAAAAAACCTGGTCACCGACTATGAAGTCCAGCTTTACAAGGCAGACGGCACAACCATCTGGGTACTGCTGTCCGGTCGCATCATGGAATTTGATGGACAAGCGGCACTGACCACCAGTTTTGTGGACATCACCGAGCGCAAACACGATGAGGAGAGGCTACGCGAAGCCGCCGCCGTGATGGACAGCACCCACGAGGGTGTAATGATTACCGACCTCACGCCGCGCATCATCGCGGTCAATCCGGCCTGTTTATCCATCACCGGCTACAGCGAAGCGGAACTGATCGGCAAGAATCCCGCCATCCTCGGCTCGGGTCATGAAAGCAAAGCCTTTCACGAAATGATGTGGCAACAATTATTGAAAGACGGCCACTGGCAAGGCGAGATATTGAACCGGCGCAGGAACGGGGAATTCTTCCCGCAATTACTGACCATCAACACCGTCTACAACCAGCGTCAGGAACCTGTTCGTTATGTCGGCGTATTCGCGGACATCAGCGAACTGAAGGCGCATCAGGCGCAGCTCGATTTCATGGCACACCACGATACGCTGACCCGCTTGCCCAATCGCAGCATGGTCGAAACCCGGATCGAACAGGAAATCGAACAGGCGCATCGGCACGGGCAAAATCTTGCCGTGCTGTTTATTGATCTGGATCGCTTCAAAATCGTCAACGACAGCTTCGGCCATCCGGTCGGCGACGAATTGTTATGTCAGGTAGCCGAACGCCTTGCAGCGCGTTTGCGTGAGGGCGACATGCTGGCGCGTCTGGGCGGCGATGAGTTCATCCTGCTGGCAAACACCCTGAACGATGCTCAGGATGCGGCGGTGCTGGCACGCGACATCATTGCCGCATTGAGCGAACCATTCATGCTGTCCAACCAGCACGAAGTCTTTATCGGCGCCAGCATCGGCATCAGTCTGTTCCCGAATGACGGCAATACCGTGGCGGAACTCATGAAGAACGCCGATGCCGCCATGTATTTCGCCAAGGAAAATGGCCGCAACCAGTTCTCGTTCTACACCAGCGAATTGAATGCCGACGCGCGCAACAAGCTGGAAATGGAAAACGATTTGCGCCGCGCCCTGCTACATGACGAACTGCTGCTGCACTATCAGGCAAAAATTGATTTACACACCGGGAAAATCTGCGGCGTAGAAGCCCTGATACGCTGGCAAAAACCCGATGGCACGCTGATGTCGCCCGCCGAATTCATTCCCCTTGCCGAAAAAACCGGTCTCATACTGACTATTGGAAATCTGGTGCTGGATCGAGCCTGCCTGCAGATCCGCCAGTGGCTGAACGAGGGTCTGGACGACGTACACATCGCCGTGAACATTTCCGCACGGCAGTTCCGCAGCGGCAACTTGGACAAGCTGGTTGCAGAAAATTTGCAAAAACATCAAATCGAGGGAAGTCATCTGGAACTGGAGCTGAACGAGAGCATGCTGATGTTCGAGCCGGAACGCGCCATCGAAACCATGCAAAAGCTCAAAAAAATCGGTGTGAAACTGTCGCTGGACGATTTTGGCACAGGCTATTCCAACCTCGCCTACCTGCGCCGTTTCCCGATAGACAGCCTGAAAATAGATCAATCCTTCGTGCGCGGCATGATTGCCGATCCGGGCGATGCCGAAATCGCCTCCGTCATCATCAACCTGGCGCATCGCCTGAAGCTCAGCGTGATAGCCGAAGGGGTGGAAAATGAAGCGCAACTGGCCTTTATGCGCACCAATAACTGCGACGAACTGCAAGGCTATCTGTTCAGCAAGGCACTGCCCGCAACGGAATTTACCGGACTACTGCGCAGCGGCAGGACACTGACCTCCTGACTTCCGTACCCCGCTTTCCAACAAGTCATTGACAGCATCGAATCAACCGTGATACGGTTCCCGGCACTTGTACACCTGCTCTATGTACATTACGTCGCATGTACGACGTAGGACTGACAGCAGGTTCCCCAGCACAGGAGACTGGCACAAGCGCCTCGTCAGATTCACGTCCCGTTCGCAATGCAGGATTGAACCGCAAACGGCCATCTATTGAATCCGCGAAGCAGGGACGGCAACCAGGCGTCCGCCCAGTCAAGTTGAGTTCCAACTGCCGGAAACTCAACCTCACAGGATTATTTGTTCAAGGGGAAACAAATGAAATCATCTCTCGCTGCCTCGCCCGTTTTTCATACCCTAACCATCGGTTCGCCTCGACCCGCCGCGCGCTATTCCCGCTAAACACAGCCTGCCACCGGGGGGTAAAGATGCTGGGTCTGACACTCAACTTTCTTGCTGACGAACTCAATTCGTACTTGCGAAAACGCGGTGCGCTCGCGCAAACCGAAGACATCGTATTGCCATATGCGCTTGTCAACGACAAGGGTGAATGGGTGTTGCCCGAACAGAAAATCGGCCTGACGCTGATCAACATCGAGGAAGAGCGTGTGCTGCGCGA
>JAVHSF010000212.1:0-4658 GCA_036172035.1 Gallionella sp.
GCATCAGCTTGCGGCGCGTAAGGTCTCCCGCTGCGCCGAGAATGACCAACAGGCAGGGCGGCGCGATCGTGCTTTTATCCATGATGTTCTCCTTGAAAAGCCGGGTTAAAAATAAACTTCCCGATACCTGTCCGATACCAATTACTGCGCCAACTGCCATTTTTGGCAAACTTCAGCGGTCAAATCCCGAGGCTCATCCACATCGTGCAACACCTGCCCGAGATGAACCGACCAGCCGAGTTGTCCCATGCGTGCGATGGTCTGACTGGCGACGGTATGGGTACTCCACGGTATTTGTTCAAACAGGAATGGGCTGAACTGCTTTATGCCCAACAGCGCGTACCCCCCATCTGCCGCGCAATGAATCACGGCATCGTGATCGTGCAAACTTTGCGCCGCATCGCGCAACAAGCCTGCGGACAGTTCCACACAGTCCGTTCCGATAAGCATAATCTGCCTGTTGTTCAGCAAGGCGCGCGCCGAGGCGCGTGCCATGCGCGCACCCAGGTCACCTTCCCCTTGCGCCGAAATCTCGATGCCTGCCGGAAGCCGGATGCCTTGCCAGGCAGCATCGTCAATACCCGGGGTAACGCACAGCTCGATCGTGCCGACGTCTGCGGCAAGCACTTCATTCAATGTGCCGAACAGCATTTGTCTCGCCAGCTCGGCAGCCCCCTCTGCACCCAGCACCGGAACCAATCGCGTCTTGGCAAAACCGGCTTGTGGGGCTTTGGCAAAGATAAGGATGCGCACGGGTTGAATCGCAGGGTCTTTCATCGGTACAACCTCGCCAGTTCTGATGCATCCGTACCGCGCCAGTATGCCCAGCGCAGCCTCCACATGAGGAAGATGGTGCGCCACACCCCGCGCGACTCCCAACGCCTGCCGGAAGTAATCACACATTGCGGGAGACAAACGGGACGGGAAAAAGCCAGCAGCCTCCGACTCATCTCTACGTCTTCCATCAGCGGCTGTAGCGGGAAACCACCCACTTTCCTGAACGCGCTGCGGCATATAAACATAGCCTGATCGCCGGTGGCGATGCCAGTCAGTCGCGAGCGCAGATTCATCAGCGCGCCGATCACGCGCAACATCGAGGGACGACCCGCGATGCACACATCGAAACGCCCCCAGAGCGCATCATCCCGAACGAGACCGGCAACAATGCAGTGCGGCGCGCAATCCGGCAAGCGGGTGTCGGCGTGCAGGAACAGCAGTACATCACCCTTCGATTGCGCTGCACCCGAATTCATTTGCCGCGCTCTGCCACGCGTTGCCTGCACCAGGTTGAATCCGGCCACTTCAACAAGCTTGGCTGAACCATCTGTGCTTCCCCCGTCGGAAAAAATAACCTCGCAACCAGCCCGCTGAAAAGGTAATAAATGCGCAAATAAATCCGGCAATTGGGCAGCTTCGTTGAGCATGGGGATGATGATGGAGAGTTTCACGTCAGCCCCGCCGCCACGCATGGTATTTCTCCAGCCAGCGCAGCACGCCCTGCGGTGCATGGGCGCGTTTCCATTCCCCCGCCGCATATTTATTGGCCTCAGCCAGTGTCGGGTAAATGTGGATGGTGCCGAGTATCTTGTTTAGCCCCAGCCCATGTTGCATCGCCAGCACGAATTCCGCCAGCAAGTCGCCCGCATGTTCGCCGACGATGGTCACGCCGAGTATCTTGTCCTTGCCAGGCACGGTCAGCACCTTGACAAACCCTTGCGCCGTGCCGTCGGCAATGGCGCGATCCAGCTCGCCAATGTCATATTTTGTGACTTCGTGGGCGATGCCTTTTTCCTTTGCCTCCTGTTCGTTCAAACCGACCCGAGCCACTTCGGGGTCAATGAAGGTTGACCAGGGGACGGCTGAATAGTCCACCTTGAATTTTTTGAAATCGCCGAACAAGGCGTTCACCGCGACATACCAGCCGTGATGCGCTGCGGTGTGGGTGAACTGGTAAGGTCCTGCCACGTCGCCAGCGGCAAAGATATTGGGATACAAAGTTTCCAGATAGTCGTTGGTGAGTACGGTTTTTTTGGTTGCGATGCCGAGTTCTTCCAAACCGAAGCCGGTTAGCCGTGCCTCGCGTCCCACCGCGCACAACAGCGCATCAAATTCGATACGGCGCGACTGACCCTGGTGTTCGACTACGATGTATTTGTGTCCGTCTTCAATTTCGCAACGCACTGCTCGATGATCGGTCAGCACCGCTACCCCGTCAGCGGCGAGTGCCGCGCGCGCCAATTCCGAGACTTCGAGGTCTTCGCGCGGCATGATGCGTGCGCCGCGCTGTATTTGCATCACCCGGGAACCCAGCCGCGCGAAACTCTGCGCCAGCTCACAACCAATCGGCCCACCGCCCAACACCACCAGCCGCTCAGGTACATCGTCAAGTTTGGCAAATTCTTCCCAAAGCGTGTCGCTGGTCACATAACCGACCTCTTCTATCCCCGGCAGCGGCGGCACGAAGGGACGCGCCCCGGTAGCGATAACGATGCTGCGCGTGGTAAGGGTCTGCGTCGTGCCGTCGCTCGATTTGATCTCGACCGTCCACGGATCGGTGATGCGCGCGTAACCTTGTAACACTTCCACGCCCAGCCCCGTGTAGCGTTGCACGCTGTCGTGCGGTGCCACCTCGCTGATAACCCGATGTACGCGTGTCATGACCTCGCGGAAACTGAAATCGGGTTTGTTGGCATTCAGCCCGTAATGTTCGGCGTGACGCATCTGGTGCGCCAGTTTGGCGCTCTTGATGAGTGCCTTGCTCGGCACGCAACCATAGTTGAGGCAATCGCCACCCATCTTGTGCGCCTCGATCAAGGTGACTTTGGCCTTGACTGCCGCTGCGATGTACGCCGACACCAGCCCTGCCGCCCCGCCGCCGATGACGATCAGATTGCGGTCGAATTGAGTGGGACGTTGCCATTTGGCATACACGCGACGGCGTTGCAGCCATGTCGTGAATCTCTTGGCGATCAGGGGAAAAATTCCTAGCAAGGTAAACGAGAACAACAATCCGGGCGAGAGGATGCCGGACAAACTTTGCAAAGCGGCCAACTGCGTACCCGCATTCACGAACACCAGCGTACCAGCCAACATACCGACCTGGCTGACCCAGTAAAAAGTCCGCGTCTTCATCGGTGTCAAACCCATTAACAGATTGATCAGAAAGAACGGAAACACGGGAACGAGCCTTAGCGTGAACAGATACAGCGCACCCTCCCTGGCAACCCCATCATTGATGGCCTGCAAGCTGTTGCCAAAACGCCGCTGCACGGCATCGCGCAGCACAAAGCGCGAGGCTAAAAAAGCCAGCGTCGCACCGATGCTGGAAGCGAACGACACCAGAATAGTACCCTGTACCAGACCAAACAACGCACCGGCAGCCAGCGTCAAAATCACCGCGCCCGGCAGCGACAAGGCGGTGGACACCACGTACACCAGGAAAAATCCACCGGTCACCAGCCAGGGCGACTGTGACTTGAGCATGGCGAAGTCATGCTGGCTTTGCTTGAGCGATTCCAGCGTAAGGTGGCGATCCAGATCGAAGGCAAAGAACAGTGTCACCAGCACCAGAATGAATACAACAATCGAGCCGCGTTTCATGCCGACTCCGTTCCCAGCGCGCCGCCGCAACTGCTGCCTTGTCCGGCGGTGCAGCCGTAGCAATGGTCGGCAACGCGGATGTTTTGCGTTTGCAAGTCGCCATGCAGCAAATCGCGCAGGTGGGGTCGAGACTTGCCGGGCAAGGCCAGCCCGAGCTGTTGGTTAAAGTCGCAATCATAGAGGAATCCCTGCCAGTCCACGCTGACCTGGTTGCGGCACATCACCGTTTGCAGGTTGGCGGCGGAAAAATTCGCTTTGAGCAAATTCATGTAACCGACGAACTGCCCTTTGGAAATCAACGTCGAGCCGAAACGCTGGATCGGCATGTTGGCGATGGCAAATAACCGGTTGAACACGACACCGAAATGTTCAAATAACTCGCGCTGGTAATCGGTCTCCAGCCCCGCTTGAGCCGGCGGCAGCGTCGCCCCTTGCGGGTTGTACACCAGATTCAGCACCAGCCCGCTGTCGGGCAAACCGTAGCCGAGTGTGTTGAGTTTTTGCAGCGCCAGAATGCTTTTGTCGAACGCTCCCTTGCCGCGTTGCCTGTCCACATTTCCCAGCGAATAACACGGCAGCGAGGCGACGATCTCGACCTGTTGTTGTGCGAGGAATTCCGCCAAATCCTGCTGTCCCGGTTCGAGCAGAATAGTCAGATTGCAGCGGTCTATCACCCGGCAACCCTGTTTGCGGGCCGCGCGCACCAGTTCCCGAAACCCCCCGTGCAACTCGGGTGCGCCACCCGTCAAATCCAGCGTGTGCAGACCGCGCGCCGCCAGAACCCGAGGAATCAGCGCCAGCGTTTCCGCATCCATCATCTCGGTGCGCGTCGGTCCCGCATTGACGTGGCAATGCACGCAACTCATGTTGCACTTGTAACCCAGATTGACCTGAAGTATTTCCAGCGCATGGCGATGTAGCGCGGGGAAATCGGTGGCGGCGAGTAAAGGCAGTGTGGCGTGCATGATGGTCTTGCGCTGAAAGTGTTACGGTATCAGTCGAGAATGCTACCCGTTTCTTACAGTGTTCTACGGGATGTGAGGATCATTCGGTTTTGT
>JAVHSF010000213.1:0-1018 GCA_036172035.1 Gallionella sp.
CTTAGTGCTTGCGTCGGCTGGTGCAGATGGTCAAGTGCGACTGCCAAGTTGTAGGCGTAGTGTGCATTGCCAGGGTCCAGGCTGAAGGCGCGGAAAAAGGCTTGCTGCGCTTCTCCCCAGCGTAACTGACGTGCCAACACGTTGCCCAATGCATGGTGGAATTCGGGCGCGTTTGGCTGTAAATCCAGCAGTTGCTTGAGTTGGCTTTCGGCAGACACGGGGTCTGCTGCTACCGACAAACTGACCAATCCGGCTGCGGCTGTCACATTGCCGATATCTTCACGCAACACTTGTTGATAGAGGTCGGCAGCACGTTGCGTTTGCATGTTGCGCTGGGCAATCACTGCCAATCCAAGCAATGCGTCTTTCTCATGAGGATGCTGGGTCAGGACGGCGAGGTATTTCTGTTCGGCCAGGTCAAGACGACCTTCGCTTAAAGCGCGGTAGCCTTCCTGGAGCGGGTCGGGGCGGAATGTGGCGAATAAGCCGGACTTAGTGGATTTACCACTGGCCTTGCGCTTTTTGGTGGGTTTTTGGGGTGCGGGCCTGGCCGCGAGGTCGGCTTGGTCTGCGCTTGTTGAGCCGTCAGCCAAGGCGAGTTGATTGCCTGTAACAGGCGCTGCATCGGCAACGCTGGAAGCCGCCCCGGTTTGCATGGCGGCTGGGTTTTTATCCACAGCGGCAACCAGAGGAGCGGGTTGCGGGGGCGTCATGGATGCGTTCGAGTTCTGCTGGTAAAAGTACCAGGCTGCCGCACCGACCAGGAGCGCCAGTCCACCCGCAGCATAGGGCAGGATGCGGGGCTGCGGTTTGTTACCGACGGACAGTAGCGATTTGGCCGTTCCGGTTTCATTTGTGGCAGGGTGTTCGTTGCTGCCTGAGGGAAGATGCGACGATGCGTCTGGCATTTGCAGCGGTTTGGCATCGTTTCCCTGAGCGCGATTTAGCGCATCGAACAACAGGCTCATGGTTTTACTCCCTGGCTACTTTGTTGCCACTCGGAGGTGGCGAGCGGGTT
>JAVHSF010000214.1:0-4640 GCA_036172035.1 Gallionella sp.
AACGCCTGATAGATGTCGTCCGTCGTCATCACGATGGACAGGGGCAGGTAACCGCCGGTGATGCCTTTCGAGATCAGCAGGAAATCGGGAGAAATCCCCCCTCTTTCTAACTTTCCCCCAGAGGGGGAAAGGACAAACGTTCCTTCCCTCCCTGAGGGAAGGTCGGGATAGCTCCCTGCCTGTTCGCAGGCGAACATCGTGCCGGTACGCCCCATGCCGACCGCGATCTCGTCGGCGATCAGGTGAACCTCATATTGCTTGCAAAGCTGGCGCGCGCGCGACAAATAAACCGGGTGATACATCGCCATGCCCGCCGCACCCTGCACCAGCGGCTCGATGATGAAGGCGGCAAGCTGCGCGTGGTGCTGTTGCAGATGCGTTTCCAGCGCATCCGCGCAGCGTAGCGCGCAGGTTTCGCTGGTTTCGCCGCTTGCCGCATTACGGGCATCCGGGCTGGCGACCGTCGCCTGTTGGCGGATCAGCGCGCCGTAGGCATCACGGAACAGCGCAACATCCGTGACCGAGAGCGCGCCCAGCGTCTCGCCGTGATAGCTGTTTTGCAAACTGATAAACCGGTTCTTGCCGGGCTTGCCCGTGTTGCGCCAGTAATGCGCGCTCATTTTCAGCGCGATCTCGGTGGCCGATGCGCCATCCGAGCCGTAAAAACAATGGCCGAGTCCGGCGGGAGCCAGTTCGCGCAGTCGCTCGGAAAGTTCCACCACCGGTTGGTGGGTAAAGCCCGCCAGCATCACATGTTCGAGATTGTCGAGCTGGTCGCGCAGCGCGGCGTTGATGCGCGGGTTGCTGTGCCCGAACAGGTTCACCCACCACGAGCTGACAGCATCCAGATAGCGTTTGTTATCAAAATCATACAACCATGCGCCACGCCCGCGCGCAATCGGCACGAGCGGAAAAGTTTCATACTGTTTCATCTGCGAACAGGGATGCCAGACGGCTGACAGGCTGCGGCTGACGAGATCGGCGTTGCTTGGCGTGTGATTTTTCATCAGCGAATTCTAAGGGATTTTGACAACTTTAAGTTCACACCCGTAAATAACGATTTTTTTGACAATATCATTACAACTTCAAGTGCTTTGCTTTGAGTATTACCCTATCTGTGGCATCCTTCGCTCCTTGAGTTTTACGAACGACGTTATTTATAACGCTCTGGCTAAAAAGTCCAGAGCGACCGCTGGAGGATGGCAGTAATGAAATGTGTTGATGATTTTCGCCTGCGCTTTGGCAAGCGTGAAATAGTACCGATTATTATAGGTGGCATGGGGGTGGATATTTCTACCGCCGAATTGGCTTTGGAAGTGTCGCGTTTGGGCGGAATCGGACATATTTCTGACGCGATGTTGCCGACGGTGACAGATCGTCGCTACAAGACCAAGTTCGTCAGCGACAAGCAAAAACAATACAAGCTCAACATCCATAAGGCGGACAAGTCCATCGTGCAGTTCGATTTGGCGCAAGTCGCCGAGTCCACGCGCCTGCATGTCAGCAAAACCATGGAAGCCAAGCGCGGCGAGGGCATGATTTTCGTCAATTGCATGGAAAAGCTGACCATGAATATGCCGCGCGAAACCTTGCGGGTGCGCCTGAATGGCGCGCTGGATGCGGGGATTGACGGCATCACGCTGAGCGCCGGGCTGCATCTCGGTTCATTTGAACTGATGAAAGACAATCCGCGCTTTCGAGATGCCAAGCTGGGCATCATCGTATCGTCGTTGCGCGCCTTGATTCTGTTCCTGCGCAAAACTGCGCGCCTGGATCGTTTGCCTGACTTCATCG
Organism: Gallionella sp.; assembly: GCA_036172035.1. Lineage (GTDB taxonomy): Bacteria > Pseudomonadota > Gammaproteobacteria > Burkholderiales > Gallionellaceae > Gallionella. Next base: position 1,795 of record JAVHSF010000214.1, read on the forward strand.
TAGTCGAGGGGCCACTCGCGGGCGGCCACCTGGGGTTTGGCATGGACTGGGCGCAATATGATTTGCATACCATCGTGGCGGAAATCATTGCCTACATGAAAGCCGAACACCTGGATATTCCCGTCATCGCCGCTGGCGGTATTTTTACCGGCACAGATGCAACCGACTTTTTGGAAAAAGGCTGTGCGGCCATTCAGGTGGCAACCCGCTTTACGGTTTCGGAGGAATGTGGCATTCCTGAAAAAGTGCAGCAGGAATATTACAAGGCAACCGAAGACCAGATGGAGGTAAACACCACTTCACCTACCGGTTATCCGATGCGCATGATCAGCACCAGCCCGTCTATCGGCGCGGGTATTCGGCCAAACTGTGAGGCTTATGGTTATTTGCTCGATGGCAGCGGTAATTGTGCTTACATTGATGCTTACAACCGGGTGGTTGCGGCCAATCCGGGTGCCAAAAAGATTTCCGTACCCGATAAAACTTGTTTGTGTACTCACATGCGCAATTACGATTGCTGGACTTGCGGGCATTACACCTATCGCCTCAAAGACACCACTCATCGCAATGAAGATGGCAGCTATCAGATTCTCAGTGCCGAGCATATCTTCCATGACTACCAGTTCAGCAAGGACAATAAAATTGCCCTTCCTGCCGTCAATCCGGTTATAAAATAAATCTCTCGTTCGCACTTGAAATCGCGAGAGGCTATCCCCATTGTTAGCCTCTGCGAGCGGAGGAACAAATATCCCGCCTTTGCATTTAATTCAACCCATTGATTCAGGAGATATAAATATGAAAGTTCGTCCTTTAAGCGATCGCGTCATCGTTAAACGTATGGAAGAAGAGCGCAAGACTGCTTCCGGTATCGTGATTCCCGATGCAGCTACCGAAAAGCCGGATCAAGGCGAAATCGTCGCCGTGGGTAACGGCAAGGTCAACAACGACGGCAAGCTGCAAGCCATGAGCGTCAAAGTCGGCGACCGCGTGCTGTTCGGCAAATATGCGGGCCAGGCTTTCAAGATGGACGGTCAGGAATATATGACCATGCGCGAAGATGACATCATCGGCGTAGTCGAAGCGTAATCAATCAACGAATTCAGGAGAATAAAACATGGCAGCTAAAGACGTAAAATTTCACGAGGCAGCTCGTGCCAAGATGGTAATCGGCGTAAATATTCTGGCCGATGCTGTAAAAGTCACACTGGGTCCTAAAGGCCGTAATGTGGTACTGGATCGCTCCTACGGCGCACCGACCATCACCAAGGACGGCGTATCTGTCGCCAAGGAAATCGAGCTGAAAGACAAGTTTGAAAACATGGGCGCACAAATGGTCAAGGAAGTCGCTTCCAAGACTTCTGACGTGGCCGGCGACGGCACGACAACCGCGACCGTGCTGGCTCAATCCATCGTCATGGAAGGCATGAAATTTGTGACTGCCGGCATGAACCCGATGGATCTGAAGCGCGGTATTGACAAGGCTGTGACCGAAGCGGTCTCCGAACTGAAAAAACTTTCCAAGCCTTGCACCACCAGCAAGGAAATCGCTCAGGTCGGCAGCATTTCCGCTAACTCGGACAGCGCGGTCGGCGACAAAATCGCTGAGGCGATGGACAAAGTCGGTAAGGAAGGCGTTATCACCATTGAAGACGGTTCCGGTCTGGAAGACGAACTGGACATCGTCGAAGGGATGCAGTTTGATCGCGGCTACTTGTCGCCTTACTTCATCAACAACCAGGATCGCCAACTGGCATTGATGGAAAACCCGTTTATCCTCTTGCATGACAAGAAAATCTCCAACATCCGTGACCTGCTGCCCGTACTGGAACAAGTCGCCAAGGCTGGCCGCCCATTGCTGATCATCGCCGAAGATGTGGATGGCGAAGCACTGGCAACGCTGGTGGTAAACAACATTCGTGGCATCCTCAAGACGGTTGCCGTCAAGGCTCCCGGTTTCGGTGATCGCCGCAAAGCCATGCTGGAAGACATCGCCATTTTGACCGGTGGCACGGTGATTGCCGAAGAAGTCGGCCTGACACTGGAAAAAGTGACTTTGGAAGAATTGGGGCAAGCCAAGCGTATCGAAGTGGGCAAAGACAACTCCATCATCATTGATGGCGCGGGTCATGAAGACGCGATCAAGGGTCGTATCGCCCAGATCAACAAGCAAGCCGAAGATTCCACCAGCGACTACGACAAGGAAAAACTGCAAGAACGCAAAGCCAAGCTGGCTGGCGGGGTTGCCGTCATCAAGGTCGGCGCCGCAACTGAAGTCGAAATGAAGGAAAAGAAAGCGCGCGTCGAAGATGCCTTGCACGCAACGCGTGCAGCCGTTGAAGAAGGCATTGTCCCCGGCGGCGGCGTTGCGTTGTTGCGCGCCAAGGCTGCGGTTGCCGGTCTGAAAGGCGATAACCACGATCAAGATGCCGGCATCACCATCGTGTTGCGTGCCATGGAAGCACCGTTGCGCGCGATCGTGCAAAATGCCGGTGGCGAAGCCTCGGTTGTGGTAAACAAAGTGCTGGAGGGCTCGGGCAGCTATGGTTACAACGCCGCAACTGACGTGTATGGCGACATGCTGGCGATGGGCGTAGTTGACCCTACCAAAGTGACGCGTACCGCATTGCAAAATGCGGCATCTGTTGCCGGTTTGATGCTGACCACTGCTTGCATGGTTGCCGAATTGCCCGAAGACAAGCCAGCCGCCGGTGGTATGGGCGGCGGCATGGGTGGCATGGAAGGCATGATGTAACGAGAGGGAGTGCGGCGACACATCGCCGCTGCGTAAAATTGCAGACCCGTCTGCTCGCTCCATGACAAAACCCCGCTGCTGCGGGGTTTTGTCA
>JAVHSF010000215.1:0-1015 GCA_036172035.1 Gallionella sp.
ATCTGGACGGCAAGTTGAAGGACGGGGTGCTGGACGGCGACCTGATCCTCAAGGGTCATGGCGACCCGAAATTCACCGTCGAGCAGTTCTGGCTGTGGCTGACCGAACTGCGCGCGCGCGGCTTGCGCGAGATACGCGGCGACCTGGTGCTGGATCGCAGCCGTTTCGACCTGCCGCCATTTGATCCGTCGGCCTTCGACCATGATCCCATTCGCCCATATAACGTCGGGGCGGACGCGTTGCTGCTCAATTTCAATACCCTGCATTTGCGCTATTGGCCAGAGGGCAACGCACTCAATGTCGTCAGCGAACCAGCGCTATACGGCATCGTGCTGGACAACCAGCTCGCGCTCCAACCGCCCGGCGATTGCCGTGACTGGGATGACGGCATCAAAGTACAAGCGACCGGCGATAAGGTCGTGCTGCAGGGTGGCTATGCCAAGGAGTGCGGCGAACGCGAACACGACCTCAGCCTGCTGCCGGGCTCACGCTATATCGAGGTCGTATTTCGTACCTTGTGGCGTGAACTGGGTGGCACGTTGCAAGGCAAGCTGCGTGAAAGCGCGGCGGGCGAAACCGCGCAACGCTTCTCCACTCACCGTTCCGAGCCGCTCAGCCTGGCCATCCGCGACATCAACAAATACAGCAACAATGTGATGGCGCGACAGGTCTTTCTGACACTGGGCAGCGCCGACACACCGCCTCACCCAGAAGTGTCTGACGAAACGGACACCCCTTTGCCAACCACCCCACCTGACACAGCCCCCCCCATGAGCATCGAGCGCAGCGTGCTGATGGTGCATCACTGGCTGCAACGTCGGGGGCAGGATTTCCCGGAGCTGGTATTGGAAAACGGTGCAGGCCTGTCGCGCCTCGAACGCATCTCGGCTGCCCACATGGCGGAACTGCTGCAACGCGCCGCCGCACACCCGCTGAGTGCCGAACTGCAAGCCTCGCTGCCGATACTCGGCGTGGACGGCACGATGAAGAAACGCCTGAAAGAAAGCGCGTCCTC
>JAVHSF010000216.1:0-1009 GCA_036172035.1 Gallionella sp.
CTACACTAAGGAAACACTGATTTATTCGATCTTGTCGTTTCCGCTTTTGCGAAAACCTTTTTTAATCAAAACGCTGGATTCCGGCCTACGCCGGAATGACGAATAAATCAGTGTTTCCCTAAACCTTACAAATGGCCGCAGATTCGATTCCAACGCACTTGGGCAAATACTCCATCGTCGAGCAGATCGGCACGGGAGCCAGCTCCAATGTGTACCTCGCCATCGAGGCGGGCAGTTTTGCATCGGTCGCCATCAAGCAGTTGCGCAGCACCTGCCAGTCCGGGTCATACCGAAAACTGCTGGCCAACGAACATGAGCTGGCCGGCAAATTGCGCCACAAGAACATCGTGCGACTGCTGGGGGCCGACTTCACCGAACGGAGTGGGCCGTATCTGGTGATGGAATACATCCGGGGTACGTCGCTGGATCATCATGCGCACACCGATAGCCTGTTGCCGATCAACAAGGTGCTGTCCATCGTCGAGCAGGTCGCGCGCGCGCTGGAATACTGCGCAACGCAAGGTGTGGTGCATCGAGATGTGAAGCCGGAGAACGTCATCCTGATGCCTAACGGCCTGACCAAACTGACCGACTTCGGCTGCGCGGTATCCACCGGCACTGGGGGCAACATGGTGGCGGGCAGTCTCGCGTACATGTCGCCGGAACAACTGGAAGGCGTGCCGCTGGACGAACGCGCCGACATCTATTCGCTGGGCGCGCTGCTCTACCGGCTGCTGACCGGCAAAAATATCTTCGATGCGGATAACGAATACGAGGCGCGCACCGCCGTGCTGAACTACCCGGCCACGCCTATCCAGACGCATCGCAAGGAACTGCCAGCCGGACTGGTCGGCGTGATACACCGCGCGCTGGAAAAATACATCGGCGACCGTTATCCGAACTGGGACACTTTCATCCGCGAATTCGGCGAGGTCGCCCAACGCATCAAAATGTCCGATCACGAACTGGACGTGTATCGCGGCTTCAGCCCTTCCACCCAGTCGGAGAT
>JAVHSF010000217.1:0-8900 GCA_036172035.1 Gallionella sp.
TTGCTGCGGCGGCGGAGCAGGCGAAACGCGATGCCGAAGCGGCGCGCGTCGAAGCGGAGAACAAGGTACGAGCCATGGCAGAAGCGCAGGTATTGGCCGGAGTGGAAGCAGCAAAAATAAGCGCCCAACGGAGTGGGGATGCAGAGCGTCGGAAAATCGAACGTGCTTCAGTCAGAGTGCGTGAAGCGTCTGAACGCGCCAAGCGGGTAGCAGAAGCTAGAACGCAGGAAAAAGCCAAGATGGCAGCAAAAGCCAAGAAGGCAGGAAAAGCCAAGACGGAAGTCAAGCCAGAGGTAGGGACCGAGTCAAAAGGAGTCCTGGGAGGCGCAATGCTTGGTACTCCGGATGCGGAATCTGAAGTGTACACAAATGATCATTTGCTGGCTGCGGTCGTTCGACTGAATGCCAAACATGCTGCGATGGAAGAGAGTGTTTTTTCGGCATTGGATGATCTCGCGCAACATCAGAAGGCGGCAGAATATTTCGAGGCGATGCAGAGTGGGGGTGGCACCGTGGCAGACGAGTCTGCCAGCGATACTGTGGAGAATACGACCCGCGTATCTGTTCCGGAAAGAAGGACGACCATTGCCGCAGTGGCATTTTTCGATGTGGTAGGTTACAGCGCGGAGTCGAATAGCAAGCAGATTGAATTGAAAAAACAGCTTAACCAGCTGCTGTCTGGCAGTCTCGAATCGCTCGGTACAGGTGAACGCGTCATTCTGGATACGGGAGATGGCGCTGCGGTTGGATTTTTGCAACACCCCACCGATGCGCTCGAAGCCGTGATGTATTTTCGCAATCGCTTGATGGCCAATAAGTTTTACGACTATCCCGATTTGCGGGTGCGCATCGGGATACATCTGGGTCCCGTCAGTCTGGTCAAGGATATTAATGGGCAGACCAATATGTTGGGCGATGGTATCAACAGCGCCCAGCGCGTGATGAATTTTGCCAGTAAGAATCAGGTTTATGTGTCCCGAGCCTATTTTGATTTTGTATTCAGCCTGAGTGATGAATATAACGAATTATTCCGCTATCGCGGCTCACAACAGGATAAACATGGACGTGAGTTTCAGATTTATGAACTGCTGGATGCAGACGGACCGATAGACGAGTTTGAGCAGATGCCAGATAAACCGGGTGAATCCCGGGTTAATTTGGCACCTTTCGACCCGGAGATTTTTGGTGTGGCATTGTTGCCGCCAGCGCAACCGGAAAAAATTAGCCAGAAAGCAGCGGAACCGCGCACAGAGCAACCGGTTGCAGAACAATCTGAAACGGACATTGCCGATCAGTTACTCAGAGATATAGCGGGGTTGGGGCAAAAAGAAAACATTCAATCCGCCCAACCCAAGCCTTTTTTGCGGGACGATGCAAATTCAACGGTGGCAGGACGGAGCGAAACGGATAGCACCAGGGGTGCTGTTAGTCCGGGAGCCGACGGGGCTGTAGCACAGTTCTCTGAAGAGGAAGCGCGGCAGTTGGCGGATGTCCAGGCAAAAGCCTGGACCGATGCTGAACAGCGGGCGCAAAAAATTGCGGAAAACAGGGCGTTGAAGGTTGCCAGGATGCCAGAAAAGGTAGAGCAAGTCTTTAAAGTGGTAAGTAAGCACGCTCGTCGCAAGCCTATTCCCTGGGGGAAACTGGCTGCGGGAATGTTTGCGCTGCTGCTGTTTGCCCTGCTTGTCATTCCCTTGATGCTACCGACTGAAGGCTATCGGGTGGGCATGGAGCAGTGGTTAGGTAAAAAATTGCAACAACCCGTGCATATCGGAAAGCTCTCCGGAGGAATATTACCTACCCCGCATCTGCTGTTGAGTGAAGTGTCTATCGGCGAGACCAAACAGATTCAGTCAAAACAGGCGCAGCTGAATTTTACTTTCCTGGCGCTATTTAACGCGCACCGTCCTGTCAGCCGTCTGACACTTGACGGTGTGGAGGTGAATGGTGAGGCGTTGCAATTGGTTGCGGGCTGGCTGCAACAGGTGGCGGACGATGCCCGGTATCCGGTTGCTCGTATTCTCCTGACTAGCGGCATATTGGTTGCAGAAGGGGTAAAGCTGTCAGATGTTGAAGGTGAGCTGGTTTTCGATCCGTCCGGGAAATTTTCGTCGGCTCAGTTAAATAATCAGGGGCGCAAGATTGTATTGGAGATTCATAAAGATACGGAGAAAAAACTGAAGCTGTCCCTTGCGCTGCGCGACACGACTCTGCCGTTATTACCGAATTGGTTGTTTGATGATCTGAAGGCAAGCGGTGAACTGACGCGCGACGCGGCGCATTTTACCGATTTTGAGGGCCGTATTCGGGGCGGTGTGCTGACGGGCGATGTGCGTTTAAGCTGGCTTTCAGGCTGGCGTGTACAGGGTAGCCTGGTGGGTAAGGTCATCCCGATGCAAAATATCAGCAAGTTGATGAGTGGCGATATGAATGGCTCGGCACGCTTTCAGATGCAGGCGGGACGCCTTGCCGGACTGACTGATACGACGGTGCTGGATGGGGTGTTTACGGTCGGCAAGGGCATCATCAGCGGCATGGATATTGTCGAATCTGCCCGTTTGCGTAGCCGGGAAAATCTGCCGGGTGGCAGAACACACTTTGATGCGCTCGCCGGCGAAGTGCATTATGCAAAAGGGCGTTATCGTTTTAGTCAGGTGAGCATGACCGATAGCGTGATGAGGGCAAGTGGTTCGCTTACGGTTTCCGGGCAGCAATTATCCGGCAATGTGACGGCTAATCTGGCGATGCGTGCAGCGAAGGGAGCGGTCGCGTTACAAATCGGTGGGACGACTGAAAACGCAACATTGCATACCGCTCGCTAGGGAAGCACTGATTTATTCGGTTTTGTCGTTCCCGCGAAGGCGGGAATCCCGTCAGATAAAGGCACTGGATACCGGCCTACGCCGGTATGACGAATAAATCAGCCTATCCCTAGGGGTCTGTCGGACTTGAAGAATCGAAGCGAATCGGGTTAAGCGGGCAAACTACGAAGTGATCGCTCGCAAAGCGGAGATTCGGTGCATTTTTGAGGCTGGTTGGTTCGCCCGTCGGGTGGCATCGTTACGGGCTGAATTGCGTGATTGTGCTTCGTTGGACTGTGTTCCGACGGCTTGGAATGGCACGACCATTCCGCTTTGCCAAACTTGTAAAAATGGCACACTTTGACCCGTCTAACGACCGTTTCCAGAATGATGTATAGCAAGGTTTTTTGGGATTTGGTCAGGCGCAACCTTCAGGTTGCGCCTGACCAAAACTTTATGAAAGTGCCTTTTGCATACGTGCTAGTGCTTTGGTGAGGTTTTCCATCGAGGTGGCGAAAGACAGGCGGATATAGCCTTCGCTGCCGAACGCCGAGCCGGGAACGACCGCTACGCCCGCTTCCAGCAACAGGTATTCGGACAGCGCGATGTCGTTGGCTTCCTTGATGAGGCCTTTTTTGTACAGCGTGGCGATAGCCTGACGTGCATCGGGGAAGGCGTAGAACGCGCCGCCCGCCATCAAACATTTCAGCCCGGGTATTTTGTTCAGTTCATTGACGACGAACAAATGGCGTTCGCGGAATGCCTGGATCATCGGCGCGAGGCAGTTTTGGTCGCCGTTCAAGGCGGCTTCAGCGGCTACTTGCGAGATCGAGGTCGGGTTGGAGGTGCTTTGTGACTGCACTTTTTCCATCGCCGAGATGATTTCTTCAGGGCCCGCCGCATAACCGATGCGCCAGCCGGTCATCGCGTAAGCCTTGGACACGCCGTTCAACACCATGGTGCGCGAATAAAGGTCGGGGCAGGCATCCAGAATATTGACGAACTTGCCGTCAACTAGCGCGATGTGTTCGTACATATCGTCGGTGGCAATCAAAATTCTTGGGTGGCGGCGCAACACTTCGCCCAGTGCCTTGAGGTCTTCCAGCGTATAGACCGCACCGGACGGGTTGCTTGGACTGTTGATGACCAGCATCTTGGTCTTGGGTGTAATCGCCGCTTCCAGTTGTGCCGCAGTCAGTTTGAAGCCCTGTGCGATGTCGGCTTCCACGATAACCGGCGTGCCTTCGGCGACGATGATGATGTCGGGATAGGACACCCAGTAAGGTGCGGGAATGATGACTTCATCGCCGGGATCAATCACCGCCAGCGCCAGATTGAAGAAACTTTGCTTGCCGCCGCAGGAAACCAGAATCTGTTTGGCGGTGTAAGTCAGGTTGTTGTCACGCTTGAATTTGGCAATGACGGCGGCTTTGAGTGAGGGCGTGCCGCCCACCGCCGTGTATTTGGTGAACCCCGCGTTGATGGCGACGATGGCGGCATCCTTGATGTGTTGCGGCGTGTCAAAATCCGGCTCGCCCGTGCCTAGTGCGATGATGTCTTTGCCTTCCGCCTTGAGTTTTGCGGCGCGCGCCGAGACGGCGAGAGTGGGGGAGGGTTTGATAGCTTGAACACGTTTGGACAGGGACACGATGTTTCCTCGGATGATGGACAATGCCGCGAATTATACACGCACCGAACCCATAAATAATCGGCGGCAGCGGGGTAAAAAAGCATCTGGATTGGCATTTCCTTTTTGCTGGACAGTCACTGTGTGACGGGTCTGCTTACCCTCTGCGCGGGAATGCCCCAGTCAATTGCCTGGGCAGCACTGAATAAATGCCTGCGCGCGCGAATCGCGGTGTCGTGCGGCGCTCAAAACCTCGCCTGTCAATTTGATAGGTTCCGGTTTTTTCGTTCCGTACGGCTTCCTCACGCGCGCCGATTCATCCAGCGTTTCCCTTATAGCAGCGGAACGATCATCAGTGCGACGATATTAATGATTTTAATCAATGGATTGATGGCAGGTCCTGCGGTGTCCTTGTAAGGGTCGCCAACAGTATCTCCTGTGACTGATGCCTTGTGAGCCTCCGAGCCTTTGCCGCCAAAGTTGCCTTCCTCGATGTATTTCTTGGCGTTGTCCCACGCGCCGCCGCCGGTGGTCATGGAGATGGCGACGAAGATGCCGGTGATGATGGTGCCGACCAGCACGCCGCCCAGAGCTTGCGCGCCCAGCGTCAGACCCACCACGACCGGAATGGCGACGGGCAGCAACGACGGGACGATCATTTCCTTGATAGCCGCTTTGGTGAGCATGTCCACGCAAGTGCCGTATTCAGGCTTGCCCGTGCCTGCCATGATGCCGGGAATTTCCTTGAACTGGCGGCGCACTTCGACCACCACCGCGCCCGCCGCACGTCCGACCGCTTCCATGCCCATCGCGGCGAACAAGTAGGGGATCATGCCGCCGATGAACAGGCCGACGATGACCATATGGTTGGAGAGGTCGAACAGCATCGGGGTGTGCAAGTGTGCTTCCAGCGCGTGGGTGTAGTCGGCGAATAGCACCAGCGCAGCCAATCCCGCCGAGCCGATGGCGTAGCCCTTGGTGACGGCTTTGGTGGTGTTGCCGACCGCGTCCAGCGCGTCGGTGATGACGCGCACGTCTTCAGGCAAACTGGACATTTCGGCGATGCCGCCCGCGTTGTCGGTGATGGGGCCATAGGCATCCAGCGCCACGATGATGCCGGTCATGGACAGCATCGCGGTGGCAGCGATGGCGATACCATACAGATCCGCCAGGGAATACGCGCCCATGATCGCCAGACACACTGCCAGCACGGGCAGGGCGGTGGATTTCATGGATACGCCCAGACCCGCGATGATATTGGTGCCGTGACCTGTTGTCGAGGCTGCGGCGATGTGTCGCACCGGCGCGTATTCGGTGGCGGTGTAATACTCGGTTATCCACACCAGGGCGGCGGTCAGCAGCAGGCCGATGAGGGTTGATCCATACAGCGCGGGGACAGAATACATGCCATTGTCGCCCATGATCCAGGCAGTCAGCGGATAGAAAGCGATCAAGGCGAGGACTGCGGAAACGGCCAGCCCGCGATACAGCGCATTCATGATCTTGCCACCGGGACGCGCAGTGACGAAGAACGTGCCGACGATGGAGGCGATGATGGAGAAACCGCCCAGCACCAGCGGATAAATCACCGCGTTCGCGCCCGCGTTCGCCATCAGCAAACCGCCCAGCATCATGGTAGCGATGATGGTCACGGCATAAGTCTCGAACAAATCTGCCGCCATGCCCGCGCAGTCGCCAACATTGTCGCCGACGTTATCGGCAATTACTGCCGGATTGCGCGGGTCGTCTTCGGGGATGCCCGCTTCGACTTTACCCACCAGATCCGCACCGACATCCGCGCCCTTGGTGAAAATGCCGCCGCCCAGCCGCGCGAAGATGGAAATCAGCGAACCACCAAAACCCAGTCCCACCAGCGCATGGGTGGCTTCTGTCAGGGTGGAACCCGCGTTGATCAGGAAGGCGTAATAGCCTGCCACGCCCAGCAGCCCCAGTCCCACCACCAACATGCCGGTGATGGCTCCCCCTTTAAAGGAGACATCCAGCGCGGCGTTGAGACTGTCCTTGGCCGCTTCGGCGGTGCGGACGTTGGCGCGTACTGAGACGTTCATGCCGATGAAACCGGCGGCACCCGAGAGCAGCGCGCCGATGGCGAAGCCGATGGCGGTTTGCCAGCCCAAGGCGGCGAAGATGATGACAAAAAGAATCGCGCCGACCACGGCGATGGTGAAGTACTGCCGGGTCAGATAAGCGGAAGCGCCTTCCTGGATGGCGGCGGCGATGCTGCGCATTTTATCGCTGCCGGTGGGTTTTGCCAAAATCCATTTGATGGAAAATACGCCGTACAAGATTGCAACGACAGAACACAACAGAGCAAAGCCCAGACCAGCTGACATATTTTTTCTCCCCGAGTTTAATCACGAACCGTTAACCTGCCAGTATTTGCCGGCTTTTTTAATCATAGCAGCATCCGGTTGAAAATTATGCGCACCGTTGGGCAATAAATTCAATTACTATTGATTTGTATCAATCTGATGACAGTATTGTTCGTTTAGTATGGTTAAAACTTATTGGGGGAAATATGGCTATTGAATTGTTTAATAACGGAACACACCTGTGCCTCATGTTTGATGATCTGGCAGATGAGAGCGGGGAAGTGGCGGTGCAGGCGAATCAGTTTTTAATTGTGGATAACGGCCAGGGGGCGCTGGTTGACCCGGGTGGCAACATGACCTTTAACGGTCTGCTGATGGGTATGAACGAGCATTTTTCTTCCAAAAAGCTGGAATACATTCTGGCTTCTCATGCCGATCCGGACATCATCGCTTCAGTGAACAAATGGATGATCCACGTGGATTGCAAGCTGGCCATTTCGGCTTTGTGGGCGCGCTTTGTGCCACATTTCTGTACCGCAGGGAATACCGTTGGACGGATACTGCCCATTCCGGATGAAGGCACGAATTTTACGCTGGGCAATTGTACGCTCAAGGCGATTCCTGCCCACTTCATGCACTCGGAGGGTAACTTCCAGTTTTATGATCCGGTCAGCAAGATTCTGTTTTCCGGCGACATGGGCGCATCGCTCGTTTCGCACACCGATGCCGATACGCCAGTGACAGATTTCAATGCGCATCTCAAGTACATGGAAGGTTTTCACCGCCGTTACATGATTTCCAACAAAATTTGCCGTTTCTGGGTCACCATGGTGCGGCAGCTGGATATTGAAATGATCGTGCCGCAGCACGGCAAGTCATTCAAGGGCAAGAAAATGGTCAACCAGTTTCTCGACTGGATCGAGCAATTGCCCTGCGGTGTGGATCTGATGACCCAGGAAAATTATCGCATTCCGAAGTAAATCCAGGCGCAGTGGCGCAGGGTGTTACCCCCTGCTGATCGCTGAAAAGCCGTTGCAGGGTGGGTCGCGCCCACCCTACATTTCGGTTAACGCAGCCAGTCCTGCCGCTGCAACTAATCCATCCTCAAACGAACGCACGCCGCTGATACCCAGTCCTCCTACTACTGTGTCGCCAATGCGTAGCGGCACGCCGCCCTCGGCGGGAATGACGCTGGGCAGAGCGAGGTGTATCAGTCGTCCGTTCATTACCGCATCCTCGGAAGTTTTGCTGGTACGCTGAAACGCGACCGCCATGTAGGCTTTGGCGAGCGCGGTTTCCACGCTACCAAACTGGGTGTCGTGGCTGCGTTGCAGGTAGAGTTGATGCCCGCCATCGTCCACGATAGCAATGACCACGCGCCAGCCGTTGCGTTTTGCTTCGGCGTGAGCCGCCGCCGCGATGCGTTGGGCATCTTCCAGCGTAAGAACGGGTTTGCTTGCCATTACGCGGATGCGTTCAGGGCGGCAAAAATCTGCGCGCAAATCTCGTCCACGCTGCCCACCCCCGCGACTTTCACGGATTTCGGCGCGCTCGCCTTGTCGTCAGCAGCCCAGCTCTGGTAGTAGGCAACCAGCGGTTTGGTCTGGTCGTGATAGACATTGAGGCGTTTGAGGACGGTTTCTTCCGCGTCATCGGGGCGCTGCACCAGGTCTTCTCCGCTCACGTCATCCTTGCCGTCCACCTTGGGCGGGTTAAACACGAGGTGATAAGTCCGTCCTGAAGCGGGATGCACGCGGCGACCGCTCATGCGCTTGATGATTTCGCTGTCGGCGACATCAATTTCCACCACGAAATCAATCGGGATGCCCGCGTCTTTCATCGCTTGTGCCTGCGGGATGGTGCGGGGAAAGCCGTCGAACAGGAAGCCGTTGGCACAGTCGGCATCCCTGATGCGTTCTTTCACCAGATTGATGATGATGTCGTCGGACACCAGGCCGCCCGCATCCATGATGGACTTGGCGGCTAACCCTAGCGGCGTGCCGGCCTTGACCGCCGCGCGCAGCATGTCGCCAGTAGAGATTTGCGGAATGTTGAATTTTTCCTTGATGAAATTAGCCTGCGTGCCCTTGCCTGCGCCTGGTGCGCCTAATAGTATGATTCTCATGGTTATTTTCCGTT
>JAVHSF010000217.1:9000-20206 GCA_036172035.1 Gallionella sp.
CCGCCGGGCGGGGCATCATCGGCGATGAACACGCCGATTTTGTAGCCGTGATACAGCGCGCGCAGTTGTTCCAGCGCTTCAAATTGTTCGATGGCGGCGGGTGTCAGTTGGCCGTAGGCGCGCAAAAAGCTGGCGCGATAGGCGTAGATGCCGATGTGACGAAAGACCGGCAAGCCTTCAGGTAGCGTCCTTTCCACGGCTACTCCCCTTTGCAGGGGGGGGCAATCGTCTCGCCCTGCGGGTGAGGCTGAAAGACTAAACGCATCACGCGGGTAGGGAATGGGAGCGCGGCTGAAATACAGCGCATTGCCTTGTTTGTCCAGCACGACTTTGACGATGTTCGGGTTGCGCATCGCGGCTTCGTCGTGGATTGTGTGGCAGGCGGTGGCTATCGCGCATTCTGGATGGTCGTGCAGGTGTCGGGCTACGGCGTGGATCAGTTCCGGCGGCATCAGCGGTTCGTCGCCCTGCACGTTGACCACGATGGTATCGTCCGTCCAGCCGCGCTGTGCCACCACTTCGGCGATGCGATCCGTGCCGCTGACGTGGGTGTCACGCGTCAGGCAGGCCTTGAAGCCGTACTCGTGTACCACGCTGGCAATCGCCTGGTGGTCGGTGGCGATCCAGATGGATTGCGCGCCGCTCCTGGCAGCCTGCTCGGCCACTCTTATCACCATGGGCTTGCCCGCGATGTGCAACAGCGGTTTGCCGTGCAGGCGGGTGGAGGCGTGGCGCGCCGGAATGACGACGTTAAAAGCGATCATTTACAGGGCTTCAGCTTCTTCTGCGCTGAGTTTGCGCGCTTCGTCGGCCAGCATGACGGGAATGCCGTCGTCAATTTTGAACCCCAGACGGTCAGCGCGGCAGATCAGTTCCTGTGCGGCCTTGCGATAAATCAGTGGCGATTTGCACAGCGGGCAAACCAGAATTTCAAGCAGTTTTGCGTCCATGGGTGGCAATCTTTCGCAATAGGTGGGCAAGCAGGGCTGGATCAATCCGGGCATCCACACGCAGCACCCAGTATTTTTCATCAGCGAACGGGATGCATTTTACCGCATCTTTTTCTGTCAGGAGTAGCGCATCGCAATCCGCAAAGGCGAGATCGGCGGCGGAATAGGGATGATGGTCGGGAAAAGCGTGCGGAACAATATTCAATCCCAGAGATTTCAGGTAGTCGAAAAAGCGTTGTGGGTGGCCGATACCTGCCACGGCGTGCAGGCGTAAGCCCTGTAAATCGGCGGCGCTGGCGGTCGTCTCCGGTCGGCGTAGCGCGTGGAAAACTGCCCCCGACAGCGTCATGGCATATTGCCCTCGTCCGGTTTTCCCGCCATTCACCACCACCGCATCCACGGTTTTCAGGCGCGATTCGGCCTCGCGCAGGGGGCCGGCGGGCAACAATAAACCATTGCCGAAGCGCCGCGCGCCGTCTATCACAACGATTTCAAAATCGCGCTGCAAGCGGTAATGCTGCAAACCGTCGTCGCACAGCAGCACATCGCATTGCGGATGGACGCGCAACGCGGCTTGTGCCGTCGCGACACGATCACGTCCTACCCATACCGGACAAATTTCGCGTTGTGCCATCAGCAAAGGCTCGTCGCCCACTTGCTGCGCCGTGCTGTCTGTGGTGACCTGCCGCCGCTGTGCCGTGCCGCCAAAGCCCCGGCTGACGATGAGCGGATGCCAGCCGTGATCCGCCAGTTGTCGGGCAAGCGCCAGCGTGAGCGGCGTTTTGCCCGTGCCGCCGACGCTGATGTTGCCGATCACGATGACGGGAACGGCCAGACGGTAGCTGGGCAAAATGTGGCAGCGATACAGCAGGCGGCGCGAGGCGGACAAGGCGCGGAACAGCCAGCTTGCCGGCCACAGAATCAGGTGCAACGGGCTGATGCGATACCAGTAGTGTTCCATTCCGGCCATACCGATTCCAGCCATGCCGATTTAACGTGAGGTTCGCATAGCGATTCGTCCGCTTCCTGTCCCGCAAGCGGGAGGGGAGGGCGGCGCGGGAATCGCAAGGGCGGATTGCCTGTTCGCCATTTTTACGGGGCTTCGTTTTGCGTGGTGAAGGTGATGCGGGCAAAGCCTGCCTGGCGGGCAGCTTCCATCACGTTAATGACCGCCTGATGGGGGGTCTTGGCATCGGCATTGATGACGATGGTCGGATCAGCCTGTTGGCCGGCGGCGTTTTTCAGGGAAGCGGACAAGGCCGCGATACCCGTGAAATTCACTCCTTCATTGTTGACGGCGTAGTGTTCGGAGGCATCTATCGCGACATTGATGGGTTGTAGTGTCTCGCCGTTGGCCTCGCCGCCCGCTTGCGGCAGGTTGATCTGCAATTCCGAATATTTGGCATAGCTGGTGGTGACCATTAAAAAAATCAGAATCACCAGCAGCACGTCTATCATCGGAATCAGGTTGATTTCCGGCTCTTCACGGGTGCGTCCGCGTTGGAAGTTCATGGTCGCCTAACTCCTGCGCTGGCCATGTACGATTTCGATCAGCTTAATCGCCTGTTGCTCCATCTCGACGGTCAGACTGTCCGCTTTGGCGCGGAAATGACGGTAAAAAATCATACTGGGTATCGCTACGATCAGACCGAAAGCCGTGTTGTACAGGGCGATTGAAATACCGTGCGCCAGGATTGCCGGGCTGCTGCCCGCCGCCGTTTGCGCGCCGAAAATCTCGATCATGCCGACCACCGTGCCGAACAGACCCAGTAGCGGGCTGATGGAGGCGATGGTTCCCAACGTGGTGAGAAAATGTTCCAGATCGTGAGCGGCGGCGCGCCCGGCTTCCTCGATGGATTCTTTCATGACCTCCGGTGTGGTTTTGATGTTTTTCAGCCCGGCAGCGAAGATGCGACCCAGCGGCGAGTGCTTGGTCAGTTTGGCTAACATTTCCTCGCTTACACCGTGTTTCTTGAGATCGCCGACGACTTCATCCAGCAAGGCGGGCGGTGCGATCCGGCTGCTGCGCAGGTAAAAAAGCCTTTCTATAATCAGGCCAACGGCGATGATGGACGCAAAAACCAAAAACCAAATCGGCCAGCCAGCCGCTTCTACGATTGCAAACACGCGGATTCTCCAAATGTGCTTAAATTACGAAAATGTCTGAAATGCCTTGCGCTCTAACGCCGCAGGGAAGGGTTCAAAAGTTGCAAGGTCGCAACTGTAGCGTGTCCTACCGGCTTGAGCAAGATTTCCCAGATTCTTCTTCAACAAAATGACGCTAATCCCTAGTGCCATAAAGAGTATTTTTGTTTACCCACAAAATCTGTGGATAACTTTGTGGACAAACACTGCCGACCAGCCTTTAGAGCCGTGAAATATAAGGGTTTTTATTAGCCTGTCTGTTTTTTAACTGATTGTTTTATACAATAAAAACAATGAGTTGTCGTAAGTGTTAAGGTTTTGTTAAGAACGCCTTGCGCCACGGCGGCATGATTGCTGGTTTTGTGAATAATTCTGGATTGTCAATATGCCAAATGAACTATTTTTAGCAAAAAAACAACGCGTCTTGCGCGTGGCTGAACTTACCCTTTCAATCAAGCAGTTACTGGAAAGCAACGTACCTTTGTTGTGGGTGCGCGGGGAAATTTCCAATTTTGTGTGTGCGACCTCGGGTCACTGGTATTTCTCGCTCAAGGACGAACAGGCGCAAGTGCGCTGTGTGATGTTTCGTCACAAGAATCAGCTTTTGTTTCAAGGCATCGGCAATGGCGCGCAGGTCGAAGTGCAGGCTGTTGCCACGCTATACGAGGCGCGCGGCGATTTTCAGTTGACCGTCGAACAGATGCGCCCGGCAGGATTGGGCTTGTTGTATGAACAATTCGCGCAGCTCAAGCAAAAGCTGGAAGCTGAAGGTTTGTTTGCCGTCGAGCGCAAACGTCCACTCCCCGCTTTCCCCAAACGCATCGGCGTGGTCACTTCCCCACAGGCTGCTGCCTTGCGCGATGTGTTGACCACCTTAAAACTGCGTTTGCCCAGTGTGCCGGTGATGCTGTATCCCGCACCGGTGCAGGGGGTGGGCAGCGCGGAAAAGATTGCGTCAGCCATTCAGCTTGCCAACCGGCGCGCGGAATGTGAGGTGCTGATAGTGTGCCGGGGCGGCGGCAGTATCGAAGACTTGTGGGCGTTCAACGAAGAAGTCGTGGCGCGCGCCATTTTCGCCAGCGCCATCCCGGTGGTGAGCGGCGTGGGACACGAGAC
Organism: Gallionella sp.; assembly: GCA_036172035.1. Taxonomy (GTDB): domain Bacteria; phylum Pseudomonadota; class Gammaproteobacteria; order Burkholderiales; family Gallionellaceae; genus Gallionella. The sequence continues at coordinate 13,212 of JAVHSF010000217.1, forward strand.
CGATTTCACCATCGCCGACTTTGTTGCCGACGAACGCGCGCCCACCCCCACCGCCGCCGCGCAGCGCGTCGTGCCAGATCGGCTGGCATTGCGGCAAGGCTTGCGCGACGCGGCGCAGCATTTGCAGCGCGCGCAGCGCAACCGCCTGCAAAACGCCATGCAGACGGTGGATTATCTACAGCGCCGTCTGGTGCATCCCATGCAACAGTTGCAGCGTCAGGCGCAACGACTGACGCAGTTGCAACAACGCATGCAAAGCACCCACGCACACTGTTTGCAGCAGCAGCAGTGGCTCTGCAAGGCTGTGGTGCAGCGGATGCGCGGTGTGGGCAGCGAGTTCGTGCGCTTGCAGCAGCAGCGCGCTCACTGGGCGGAACGGCTGTCCAGAACGGTGGCCACCCTGCAAGCACGGCGTGCGGTGCGACTGGAAAATACCGCGCACCAGTTACAGCTGCTCGACCCGCAACAAGTGCTGTCGCGCGGCTACAGCCTGGTACAGGACGACAAAGGCGCGGTGGTGGCTGATGCGCGGCAACTGGCCATCGGCGCGGAACTGCGCATCACCTTTGCTCAAGGCTGGGCGCGCACTGAAGTGCAGGCGCGCGGAGAAGAGCCGGACGAGTAGATGCTTTTCAAAGGTTTATATTTAATTCTGAATGGTTGAAAATTATCGGTTAAAGTGTGAGGAAATTTTTCGGGTGTGAGGGTATCCGGAGAGTCAATACGCTAAAAATATAAAGCTCGTCTGAGTGTTAGTGAGGAACGATGAAATTAAATCTATGGCCGACCCCTTTTTATTATCAGTTTGAAGAAGATCTGGCGACTTTTGATAGTGAGCCTTGTCTGCTGGTAGACAGTGATAATAACGAGCTGTTTGGTGATTTGACAGAATTTGCGCCCGAATTGGGGACTTTTGAAATCAGGCTATTGACGGGCGAGGTCGCCAGACATAAGCCGGAGTCTATCAATCAACTGCGCCTATTGCATGCAGTGCATCTGGTAAAAACTCCCGCTTTTCCCCATGTACATAGTCACGAGATTTTTAGTCCTTCCGACAAGCAAAGTTGTTCTGTTCTGTTCGCTAACGGAAAAGTCATGGAAGCGGAAACGGTTGGCTACGCGATAGATAAGACGGGGCTTTATCTGTTCCTGGTAGACACGGCCGATACGGTTATCCGCTGCTTTATTCCGTCAAGTTCCATCAAACACTACGAGATAGGCAAAAAAATCGGTCAGATGCTGGTCGAAGAAAAGGTGGCCACGCACCAGGAAATTACTACTGGCCTTGAAAAGCAGTCGCAACAGCGCAATCAAAAGCTGGGCGAATATCTGACCGGTGGGCAGATTGTCACGCCGGAGCAGTTGGAAGTGGCACTTAAACACCAGACTGGGTCAGTTTTGAGGCTAGGCGATGTATTGGTTCAAGAAAAGCTGATTACCGAAGAAATACTGCAAGAAGCACTGACCATGCAGCGGACACACAGGAAACAGGCTCTGGGCGAGATTCTGATTGAAATGGGCGTGGTTGATACGGAAGTCATTCAGAGCATGTTGGCCAAGAAGTTGGGTATCCCCTTCGTGAACGCCGCGAAGTTTCGTGTTGATCCTCAGACGTTTGGTCTGGTGTCTATCCGCTTCATAGAGAAATATTCCATCCTGCCGCTCTATCGTGCCAACAATATGTTGGTAGTGGCGATGGAGAATCCTTTGGTTTGGGAGCCGCTGAACGAGTTGCGCGTGATTACAGGTTTGAATGTCGTGCCTGTTTTGGCCTCCCGTGATGCCATCCTGCGCGTCATCAAATCGTTGCATAGCGCGAGCGAGATGACCGGCAAGCAGCAGATCGGCGATCTCGCTCGCACTATGAACATGGACGTGGTTGATGACACACCGGAAGATAGTATCGCGGAAACGGATAATACCCTGGTCGGCGTGGTCAACAAGATGATACTGGATGCTTACACCCAGGGGGTGTCGGACATTCACCTCGAAACTTATCCGGGTAAGCGCAATACGCTGGTCAGATTCCGCAAGGACGGCATTATCAAAAAGTATTTTGAATTTCCGCCCAAATTCAGGAGTGCGCTGGTTTCACGGATCAAAATCATGGCGCGACTGGATATTTCCGAGAAGCGCAGACCGCAGGATGGCAAGATTGAAATCAAATTGAGTTCGGACGACAAAATCGAGTTGCGGGTCGCGACGGTGCCGACTGCGCATGGTCTCGAAGATGTGGTGATGCGGGTGCTGGCTTGCGCCAAGCCTGTCGCGCTGGACAAGATCGGTTTGCCCGCCAATGTGCTGGAACGAATCAAGGTGTTGGCGCAAAAACCTTACGGGCTTTTCCTGTTGTGCGGGCCGACCGGTTCGGGCAAGACGACGACGCTGCATTCCGTGCTTGGTTTCATCAATTCGCCGGAACGTAAAATCTGGACGGCGGAAGACCCGATCGAGATTACCCAGGATGGTTTGCGCCAGGTTCAGGTCAATGCCAACATCGGTTGGACATTTGCTGCCGCCATGCGCAGTTTCTTGCGCGCTGACCCCGATGTCATCATGGTGGGCGAGATGCGCGACATCGAGACGGCGCAAATTGCCATTCAGGCATCCTTGACGGGTCATATGGTTTTTTCCACCTTGCATACCAACAGTGCGGCTGAAAGTATGGTGCGGCTGCTGGATTTGGGGATGGATCCGTTTAATTTTTCCGATGCCCTGGTGGGTATTCTGGCGCAGCGCCTGACGAGGCGTTACTGCGAAGCCTGTAAAACCAGCTATACCCCCAGCCGGGATGAACTGCTGTCGTTGGTCGAGGAATACTGTGTTGGCACACAGCTTGATTCCGCCTCAGTATTGCGGGAGTGGCATATGACTTGCCGCAATAAAGACGGTGGTTTTACGCTGTATGCGGCAGGAGGGTGCGAGCTGTGTGAGGGAACCGGCTACAAAGGGCGGATGGGAGTGTACGAATTTCTCGAAGCGACCCCGCTTATCAAGAGCCAGATACAGCATCAGGCAAGCGTGGTAGAGTTGCAAGCCACGGCCATCAAACAGGGGATGCACACTTTGAAACAAAGCGGTATAGAGCTGGTTTTGCAAGGGCGTACCAACATCGAACAAATTCGGTCAGTGTGTAATTGAGCCGTGTTGCGTCACGGCGAATTTGTACTCCGAAATGGATGATGAAAACCAGTGATGGCAGGGGGTGACTTTTTTGCCTGCGCGGATAACCAACCGGGCGGGCAAATGATAATCCCGCCTGCCAAGGGATATTTGTCGGGGGCAAACTTACCCCGCCTGTTGCGCAGAAATTTGGAGCCTGCACGCAGGACAAGTTAAAATTCGCCACCAACGCACGCCGGGCTTATCACGGCAATGTTTATTTCAGGAATGCTTGCATGAAATTTTGTCTGACTTACCCGCAATTTTTGACTCAATGTTGAAAAGAATCTCGCCCTCGCAGCTTTGGTGGCTGGTGATTGTCATAGCGGTCATCTGGTTCGCCAACCTCGAATACCGCACCCTGATCAAACCGGACGAAGGGCGCTATGCTGAGATACCTCGCGAGATGGTCAAAAGCGGCGATTGGGTGACTCCGCGCCTGAACGATCTCAAGTATTTCGAGAAACCTCCTTTGCAATACTGGGCGACGGCCACCGCCTACGAGATGTTCGGCGAACATCAATGGACTTCGCGTTTGTGGGCGGGGCTGACCGGGTTTGCCGGGCTGTTGCTGGTGTGGTTTGCCGGAGTCAAGCTGTTTGGGCGTGAGGCGGGAGGCTATGCGGCGCTGTTGATGGGCAGCAGCGTGTTGTATGTGCTGATCGGGCATATCAATACGCTGGATATGGGAGTGACATTTTTTCTCACACTGGGTATCGCGGCCTTGCTGCTCGGTCAGTCGCAGCCCTATCCGCCGGTACGCCGCAACTGGATGTTGCTGGCGTGGGCGGGGCTGGCGCTGGCGGTACTCTCCAAAGGCTTGATGGGCATCATCCTGCCGGGCGCGGCGCTGTTCGTCTATTGCCTGGTGCAGCGCGATTTCAGCGTGTTGAAGCGGATGCACTGGTTCTTCGGCATGGCGCTGTTTCTGCTGATTACCGGTCCGTGGTTCTATCAGGTGATGCAGGCCAACCCGGAGTTTTTCGGTCGCTTCTTCATCTACGAGCATTACACGCGTTTCACCACCAAGGATCTGGGGCGCTACCAGCCCTGGTATTACTTCGTGCCTATCCTGCTCGCCGGGGCATTGCCCTGGACGGTGTTGATGTTCGACTCGATGTGGAACACGGCACGAGCCAGACAGCCCGGACGCAACAGTCACCGGGAAGACAAGCCTTTCAATGCGGAACGCTTTCTGCTGATTTGGGCGGTGTTCATCTATCTGTTTTTTACCGTTTCCGGTTCCAAGTTGCCGTCCTACTTGTTGCCGATGTTCCCCGCGCTGGCACTGTTGATGGGCAAACGCATCGCCGGGATGCGTGAACGGGTGCTGTTTTGGCAACTCGCGCCCATCGTACCGGTGATAGTGGTCTTGCTGGTGCTTGGGGTGAACGTGGGCAAGTTTGCCGACACGCCAAACCAGATCGCGCTCTATCCCGATTACCGCATCTGGCTGGTGGCCGGATCGGGGATATGGCTGGTCGGCCTGTTGTCGGGGATGTCGCTGCTGTGGCGCGGCAAAAAACCGCAGGCCGTGGTGGTGATCGCGCTGTGTAGCTTGCTGGCCGCCCAGATCGGACTGTCCGGCTATAACACCGTGGCGCGCGAACGCTCGGCCAAACACATCGCCCTGGCGATACGCGCCGAGGTGAAACCAGAGACTCCGTTCTATTCGGTGCTGACTTACGAGCAGACCCTGCCGTTTTATTTGCAGCGCACCTTTACCCTGGTGCAGTACCAGGATGAAATGGCCTTTGGTATCCAGCAGGAACCGCAGCGCTGGATACCAACGCTGGCAGAATTTGCCAAGGTATGGGTCGCACAACCCGAGGCGCTGGCGATCATGGAAACCTATGCATACCCGCAACTCCAACAACTGGGCATTCCGATGAAAATTATCTTTCAGGACACACAGCACATCGTGGTGAAAAAACCATGAACCTGATCAGTTTTGGCCTGATTTTTACTGGCGTGATGCTCAATGCGACCGCGCAGATATTGATGAAAGCCGGTACCAATGCCATCGGTTATTTTGATTTCAGCCTGGCGAATATCGTGCCGATAGGCTGGAAACTGGCGAGCGAGTGGCACATCATCGCCGCGCTATTTTGTTATGCGCTGAGCGTAGTGATCTGGGTGCTGGCGTTGTCGCGCGTCCCTGTTAGTATCGCTTTTCCAATGTTATCAATGGCTTATGTCGTAAACGCAGTCGCCGCCTGGTATCTGCTGGGCGAAGCCTTTAATCCGCTCAAGCTGGTCGGCATGGGCGTGATCATACTTGGCGTGATCATTATTTCGCGAGCCTGAACACCCGCCGTCATCCCCGTGCAGGCGGGAATGACGAATTGACAGAATTTTTAACGGAATATATCCATGAATACTTTTCTTCCTTTTTCCAAACCCACCATAGACGAAGCGACCATTGCTTCGGTGGCCGAGACGCTGCGTTCCGGCTGGATCACCAGTGGGCCGAAAGTCACCGAATTCGAGAAACAGCTCTCGGACTATTTCGGCGGGCGTCCGGTGCGAACCTTTAATTCCGGCACCTGCACCATGGAAATCGCCTTGCGTATCGCCGGCATCGGGGCAGGGGATGAAGTGATCACCACGCCGATTTCCTGGCCCGCCACGGCGAATGTCATCCTCGAAGTGGGCGCGACCCCAGTGTTTGCCGACATTGATCCGGTCACGCGTAACCTTGATCTGGACAAAGTCGAAGCGGCGATTACCCCGCTCACAAAAGCCATCATTCCGGTGTATCTGGCGGGCAAGCCGCTGGACATGGACAGGTTGTATGCGATTGCCGCCAGCCACAAATTGCGCGTGGTCGAAGATGCCGCGCAAGCCATTGGCTCAACCTGGCAAGGCAAACGCATCGGCAGTTTCGGCGATTTCGTCTCGTTCAGCTTTCAGGCCAACAAGAACATCACCACTTCGGAAGGAGGCTGTCTGGTACTCAACAATGCGGCAGAGGTGGCGCTGGCGGAGAAATATCGCCTGCAAGGCGTGACGCGCAGTGGCTGGGACGGCATCGAGGTAGACGTGTTGGGCGGCAAATACAACATGACCGACATCGCCGCCGCCATTGGTCTGGGGCAATTCGCCAAACTGTCTGATATCACCGCACACCGTCGCCAACTGGCGCGGCATTATTTCGCCACGCTGGGTACGGATTTCGAGGCACAAACTGGCGCGCAATTACCCCCCGCTGAGTTCGAGAGTACCAACTGGCACCTGTTCCAGATCGTCCTGCCGGATCGTATCAGCCGCCCCGAATTCATGGCGCAGATGAAAGAACGTCATATCGGCATCGGCTTTCATTACGCCGCCATTCATTTGTTCAAACTGTATCGCGAGCTGGGTTTCCATGAGGGTATGTTCCCCATCGCCGAGCGAGTGGGTCGTCAGATCGTCTCCCTGCCGATGTTCTATGCGATGAATGAGGCGGATGTCGAGCGGGTTTGTGTTGCCATGCGGGAAGTTCTTCAAGGGTAGACAGGGGGTTTGCTATGCAACTCTCTCTCTTGAACACGTATCGTTTGGGTACTTAATCAATCAGCGTTTTCTTGGCGGGACTCTGGCGAATTAGTCGAGTAATTTCGTCAAATTTTTTTTCAGAAAGAATTGTGATAGATTTTATCGGGGTTAAAAAATCCCGTTTATCAATTACTCTGGAGAAATTTTAAATGAGCATTTTGTCTACTATACTTGCAACCCTTGGCATCGCTGCACTTATCGGAGTCATCATAATGACCATCACCATAAAATTGAGGAAATAACCCGGCAGGGCTTGGCGGAATGATTGCCAAGCCCTGTTTGATGAACGCTTCTCA
>JAVHSF010000218.1:0-1004 GCA_036172035.1 Gallionella sp.
CGAGACACAGCGGACCGTCAAATGGATTTCAATGAACTCACACTTCTCGGCCATTGCTGCCGATTTTAGCCAGCCTGTATTACTTCTGCTGCTCAAACAAAAGCTGACATTCAACTTTGATATGGCCTACTCCCTGCTTAATCACTTTCTCATATCAAGTCAGCATTGGAATTCTCACTCTTCCACTCATGCAACAATATTTCTGCGCGCTGCTTGAGGCAAGCTAACTGTTTGCCGTCATTGGTCACCTCATTGTTACCCGGCACGGTTTCCTCCTCGGGAACGATTCCCATCTGTTGCAGCCGCTCGAAAACCGGACGCATAGCATCTTTCCTGCTTGGGCTCTTATCCCTGTAAAACACCGAACCTCGAATGCGAACGAACCGCCAGCCCAATCTTTCCAGCAAAGCTTGTCTAGCTAAATCCTCCTCTACTTTGTCATAGTGCCACCGTTCGCCATCGCATTCGATTGCCAAACGCTTGCCTCCACCTTCGACCACAAGATCAATTCGATATGCACCAACCTGCCATTGGGTGTGTACACGGTAGCCCTGCGCAACCAACAATCGGTACACTTCCGCCTCGAAGGGGGACTCTGTATTTTTTACACCATCAGCAAGTAACTGCATCAGGGCAGTCGGATTAAGCGCGTGTTCAATCAGCCTACGTCGAAGATCACCGGGTTTTAACTGTGTTTGATAGTCTAGAGAATAGACCACCCATAACTGATCCTTGGCACGACTAGCGGCCACGTTGTAACGCTTTTTCCACATGCCGTCCTGACCATCTTGGCGCAATCCCAGTGGCCCTTCACCTTCCTCTTTGCTATCAACGACAGACAGGAAAATCACATCGCGCTCGTCGCCCTGAAACTGCGCAGGGTTGCCACATAAAACCCTACGATTCTCATAGACAACTGGATCAAGTCGTGTCCGCAACATCTTGTCAATCTCATCTGTCTGCTCATCTCCGACCAGTGAAATAACGCCAAATGTTTTACCCGC
>JAVHSF010000219.1:0-1001 GCA_036172035.1 Gallionella sp.
GATATGACCCCATTGACCTGCCTCGACACTTGTTTTATGCGAATGACAAACAAAAAAGTGCGACCCGAAAGTCGCACTGAAATAGAACCCCCGCCTGTGCCGTTGACCCTGCATCTCGAACCGATAGGTTCAAGAGGGTCACTTCTCTGTCGCATCAGGATCATCCACTAGGGACATTCGCAACAGCGGCGTGTGAGTCGCGACCTGTTAGGATACTTGGTTCAAAGAATATAAGAGCCTGTCGAACACCGCAGGGGAAAACTTTGATCAAACGTTCAAAACACCAGGTTTTGGAGAAACCAGGCCAGGCTAAAACAGCTTGTCTTGTTCGGCCAGCGTTTGATCTATGGCTGTCTGCATGGCGGTCATTCTACGCGTAAAGTCACCCAGGTCAATCCCGCGACCGAGTTTCATGCAGAGCAGTTCGTGGCTGATGTTGAGCGCCGCCATAATGGCGATACGTTCGACATTGACAATTTTTCCGGTGTCGCGAATTTCGACCATTTTTCTGTTCAGATAGGCGACCGCATCGAGCAGTTCTCCGCGTTCCTCCTCAGGGCAGGCGACGCGCAATTCACGGTCAAGAATCGTGACATCCAGCGTGTTGGTCTTGCCGCTCATGATTGCCCTTCGGGTAAGGAGGTCAGCAACTTTTCAAGACGGATTTTTGCACTGTCTATCTTGTCGTTGCATAGCCGGTTGTCGCTGTGGACGTGCGCCAGCTCCTGGCGTAGCTGGTGATTTTCTGTATGCAACTCACCGTAAGCCTTGATCATCTGGGCGAGTTTGTTTTCCAGAGAGATGAGTTCGTTTTCCATCTGTCTAGGATAATTTGAAAAGTGCTGATAAGTCAAACGCCAAGGCAAGATTATGCAAGGGACAGGATTCTGCAAGCATTTTGTCAGTCGTGAGGGGCGTGTGTGATTTTTGACCCTGCGTGTGATAAAGTGCGCGCCGCTTTGAGGTGCTTTGCTGCATTGCAGTGAAGTTAAACGGGAAGC
>JAVHSF010000220.1:0-4490 GCA_036172035.1 Gallionella sp.
TACAGTTCCAGCCGGTAGCCTATAGGGCGAAGCTCACCGGTATCCATGCGTAGCTGGATGCTGAGTTCATGGTTGGCGGCCATGCCGCTGGCTTCCTTTTCGCCGGACGGCAGGTAGTCAGAGGGCAGGATGGTGCGGCGTGCCAGGGGCTTGTCCTGCATGTCGTTGAGGGTGAGGGAAAGTGTCGGGAAGGCCAGCGTGTAGCTGGCGCGGTTGCGTAGCAAGGCATCCAGATTGACCTGATTCTCGTGATCTGCATCTGCATTCAGACTGGAGGATTCTATGCTGAACGACTCGGCATTACGCGGTAGCGGCACATCGCAGCCCAGCGCGACACAATAACCGACCAGTGCGGGTTTGAGCGCGGGTAATCGTGCAGCAAGCCCGATACGAAAGAAATAGGCCGATTGCGCCAGCAATAGCAGTACCAGGATGCAACCGCCCGTTACCCACGGCCAGACGCGGCGCTTTTCCGGTGGCGGGGTTTCGCTGGCGGAGGGTTGGGATGGATAGCCCGCCAGCAGGATGTCGTTCTCGCTTTCCCGTATTGTCAGGAGGGGGGCCTCGGCATCCGGCGTGACGGGTCTGATTGCTCCCTCAAGCAGGCTAGGAACATCCTGTGCGGCGACTGGCGCTTCGGACTCGTCGGTCGGTGTCGCATAGGCGGGCGGGGGCGCGCTGAAATCCAGAGCGTTGTCGGCAACGGGCGCATCGGGCGGCAATGCGGTTGTGCTGCTTTCTTCCGGCATGGGCAACGCGGCATGCTCTGCCGGGGCGGCGGTGTCGTGATCGGCATCGCCCGTATCGCCGGTCGTGGCGGCTGTGGTGTCCTCCGCATCGGCCAGTGTGGCTGACGCGCCGAACGGCGACAGTTCTGCGGGCGTTTCTTCCATGCCGACCGGCGCGGCGGTTTCCGCTACACCTTTTCCGGCAGCGGGTGCTTCGGTTTTCTCGGTGAAGCCGATCGGCAGATCAAGCGGCGGGCTGGGCTGGTCGAGCCGGTAGTTGGTTTTTGCATCGAACGCCTCCCGACAATAACCGCAGCGCACCATGCCGCCATGTGCGGTCAACTGCGCTGCGCTGATGCGGAAGCGGGTTGCACAATGGGGGCAGAGTGTGGTGCCGTCGGTCATGAGATCAACTCAGCGTTTTCGGCCTGACAGGCAGGTCCAGCCGTCTTCGAAGATCGGTGCGTTCAGGTCGAACCATTGCTGGTAGATGTCAGCTACGTCCTGTGCCTGAGCCGCAAGGATGCCGGACAGCACGATTTGTCCGCCTTGTTTCGTTGAACCAGCCAGTAACGGCGCGAGCAGTCGCAGCGGGTTGGTCAAAATGTTAGCTACGACCAGATCATATCCCCCCTTGGGGGCATCGTTGGGCAGGAAAAACGCTACGTTTCCTACCTGATTGGCGTTGGCGTTGTCGCGACTGGCGGTGACGGCTTGTGCATCTACATCCACGCCGACAGCGTGCGCTGCGCCCAGTTTGAGTGCGGCAATGGCGAGGATGCCCGAGCCGCAGCCGTAGTCCAGCACACTTTCGCCGCCTTGCAGGTTGTTATCCAGCCAGCGCAGGCAGAGCCGCGTGGTGGGATGACTGCCCGTGCCGAAGGCCAGACCCGGGTCGAGTACGATGTTGATGGCATCCGGGTCGGCGGGGGTGTGCCAGGTCGGTACGATCCACAGCCTGCCTGAAATGGGAATAGGCTCAAATTGCGATTGTGTCAGACGTACCCAATCCTGATCGTCGAGCGTGGTGATGCTGTGTTTGGGAAGTTGGACAAGGCCGACATCGCTCATTGCCAGTCGCAGGATTGCTGCCACATCGCGGTCGTCATCAAACAGGGCGCTGATCCGGTTGTGTTGCCAAATACCGGGAGGCGGTTCGCCGGGTTCGCCAAAGATGGCTTGTTCATCGGGCGTGTCTGCATCCGCATCCAGCAAGTCCACCGCGAGCGCGCCGTGTTCGAGCAAGGCATCGCTCAGAGCCTCGGCGTGTCCGGCATCGGTGTCAACAATCAGCGTTAACCAAGCCATTATTTGCCCTTTTTGCGTTCGGCGAGACGCTCTTCCAGATAATGGATGCTCGCCCCCCCGTTCAGGAAAGCCGAGTCTTGTAACAGGTCGCGATGCAAGGCGAGATTGGTATCAATGCCTTCTACCGCCATCTCGGAAAGGGCGGTACGCATCCGTGCAATCGCCTGTTCGCGGTTGTCGCCGTAAGCGATGATTTTTCCTATCATCGAGTCGTAATGGGGCGGCACATAGTAGTTGTTGTAGGCGTGTGAATCCACGCGTATGCCTGGACCACCCGGGGTGTGCCAAGTGGTGATGCGGCCCGGTGACGGGGTAAATTTATAGGGATGTTCGGCGTTGATGCGGCATTCGATGGCGTGTCCGCGAAACTGGATGTCGCGCTGGCGGAACGGTAGTTTTTCGCCAGCGGCGATGAGAATCTGCTGGCGCACGATGTCTATGCCGGTAATCATTTCAGTAACCGGATGTTCTACCTGCACGCGAGTGTTCATTTCGATGAAAAAGAATTCGCCATTTTCATACAGAAACTCGAATGTGCCTGCGCCGCGATAGCCGATCTTGCGGCAGGCTTCGGCGCAGCGTTCGCCGATTTTGTTGCGCAGGCGCGGGTTAATCAGCACGGCGGGCGCTTCTTCCAATACTTTCTGGTTGCGGCGCTGCATGGAGCAGTCGCGTTCACCCAGATAAACGGCGTTGCCGTGCTGGTCGGCCAATATTTGAAATTCGATGTGGCGCGGATTTTCCAGGTACTTTTCCATGTAAACCATGGGGTTGTTGAAGGCAGCCTGCGCCTCGGTCTTGGTCATGGTGACGGCATTGAGCAAGGCCGCCTCGGTATGGACTACGCGCATACCGCGTCCGCCGCCGCCGCCGGAGGCCTTGATGATGACGGGGTAGCCGATGCTGCGCGCGATTTTGATGATTTCGGCGGGATTGTCCGGCAATGCGCCTTCTACCCCCGGAACGCAAGGCACGCCCGCTTTTTTCATGGCGATTTTCGCGCTCACCTTGTCGCCCATCAGGCGTATGGTCTCCGCGCGCGGGCCGATGAACACGAAGCCTGATTTTTCTACTCGTTCGGAAAAATCGGCATTTTCGGACAGAAAACCGTAACCGGGATGGATCGCCTGAGCATCGGTTACTTCCGCTGCGCTGATGATGGCGGGGATGCTCAAATAGCTCTGGTTGGAAGGCGCGGGGCCGATACAAACCGACTCGTCTGCCAGTTTTACATATTTTGCATCGGCATCCGCTTCGGAATGCACGACAACGGTTTTAATGCCCAGTTCGCGGCAGGCGCGCTGGATGCGGAGAGCAATCTCTCCTCTGTTGGCAATCAGTATCTTTTCAAACATATGCTTACCTTTTTCGTGTGATAGGTAAAACGTGTGAGGCGGTGTCCGCCCCCCGCGCCCCTGGCGCGACTTAACCCGTCGAAGGGGTTAAGTTTCACATTCCACTTTTAACATTTCATCCTATTACGAACAGGGGCTGACCGAACTCGACCGGTTGGCCGTTTTCCACCAGAATGGCTTTGATGATCCCCGTGTGTTCGGCATCAATCTCGTTGAGCAATTTCATGGCTTCGATGATGCACAAGGTATCCCCGGTTTTGACTTGTTGGCCCACGTCCACAAAGGGTTTTGCGCCCGGAGAGGCGGAGCGGTAGAAAGTGCCAACCATGGGAGATTTGACGATTTGACCATCCTCGGCGGCGGGTGCGGCTGCAACAGGTGCGGCAACCGCCGCCGCTGCGACTGGACTGGCAGCGGCGAACTGTTGGGGTGCGGGCGCGTACAACTGCTGGCCGACTGCGGCAGTGCGCGTGATGCGCACGTGTTCTTCGCCTTCGTGTAGCTCTAATTCGGCTATGCCTGACGCTTCAACCAGTTCGATGAGTGTCTTGAGTTTGCGTAAATCCATAATATCCTCCGTGCTTACTTAAGTTTTTGTGGTGCGGCTTGTTGATAGTGCAGTGCGTATTGCACTGCAAAGTGGTATCCCGATTTGCCCAGGCCGCAGATCACGCCTACAGCGAGATCGGAAAAGAAGGAGTCTTTGCGAAATGCCTCGCGCGCATGGACGTTGGAAAGGTGTACTTCGATGAAAGGGAGGGACACTGCCGCCAGCGCATCGCGCAAGGCTACGCTGGTGTGGGTGAATGCGGCCGGGTTGATGACGATGAATTGTGTGCCATCGGTGCGAGCCTGATGAATGCGTTCGATCAGAGCCACTTCCGCGTTGCTTTGAAAGCAGCTGACACTCGCCCCATTTTTGCCGGCTAATGTTGTCAACTCCGCGTTAATCTCATTCAACGTGGTACTTCCATAAACCTCGGGCTCGCGGCTGCCGAGCAGGTTTAGGTTGGGTCCATGTATGACGAGTATTGATTTCATTCGCGCAGTTTGCCGTAAGTTCGGGGGTGTTGTCTATATTTTTTGTGAAGTTAAGGGG
>JAVHSF010000221.1:0-4465 GCA_036172035.1 Gallionella sp.
GGCGTGAAGCGCAATATTTTGCGCATGTTGTCCGAGCGCGGCTGCAGGCTCACCGTTGTACCCGCTAAAACGACCGCAGCGGAGGTGCTGGCAATGCAACCGGATGGCGTGTTCCTGTCCAATGGCCCGGGTGATCCCGAGCCGTGCGATTACGCGATTGCCGCGACGCGGCAGTTTCTCGAAGCTGGCGTGCCGCTGTTCGGCATCTGTTTGGGGCATCAGATTTTAGGTCTCGCGGTGGGAGCCGGAACGGTGAAGATGAAGTTCGGCCATCGCGGTGCGAATCATCCCGTGCAGGACGTGCAGACTAGGCAGGTGATGATCACCAGCCAGAACCACGGTTTCGCGGTGGATGCGGCGACCTTGCCCGCCAATGCCAGGGTGACGCATGTCTCGCTGTTTGATGGAACTTTGCAGGGTTTTGAATTGACGGATAAACCCGCGTTTTGCTTCCAGGGGCATCCCGAAGCGAGTCCGGGTCCACACGATGTGGATGGGTTGTTCGACAAATTTATCGAATTGATGGAGAAGAGCCGTGAACAGTGAGCGGTGAAAAGTGAAACGTAACGGCAGCGAGTCGCGCGTTTTTCACATTTCACGTTTCACATTTCACGTTTCACTAAAAAGATGGCAAAACGTACAGACATAAAATCCATACTGATCATCGGTGCCGGTCCTATCGTTATCGGGCAGGCGTGCGAATTCGACTATTCCGGCGCGCAAGCCTGCAAGGCACTGCGCGAGGAAGGCTATCGGGTCATTCTGGTGAACTCGAATCCGGCCACTATCATGACCGATCCTGACATGGCCGATGCGACCTACATTGAGCCGGTCACCTGGCGCACCGTGGAAAAGATTATTGACGAGGAACGTCCCGACGCGATTCTTCCTACGATGGGCGGGCAGACTGCGCTGAATTGTGCGCTCGATCTGGCCAAGCATGGTGTGCTGGAAAAATATAACGTCGAGATGATAGGCGCGTCGCGCGAGGCCATAGACATGGCCGAGGATCGTGAGAAGTTCAAACAGGCGATGACGCGTATCGGTCTGGCTTCGGCGCGTTCCGCCATCGCACACAGCATGGAAGAGGCGTTCCAGGTGCAGCAGATGATGGGTTATCCTACCGTTATCCGTCCGTCCTTTACCATGGGCGGCAGCGGTGGCGGCATCGCCTATAACCGTGAAGAGTTCATCGCAATTTGCGAGCGTGGTCTGGAAGCAAGCCCGACCAAGGAGCTTTTGATCGAAGAATCCCTGCTCGGCTGGAAAGAGTATGAGATGGAAGTGGTGCGTGACCGCAACGACAACTGCATCATCATCTGTTCCATCGAAAATCTTGACCCGATGGGCGTACATACCGGCGACTCGATTACCGTCGCGCCCGCGCAGACGCTGACCGACAAGGAATACCAGATCATGCGCGATGCCAGCCTGGCGGTATTGCGCGAGATCGGCGTTGAAACGGGCGGCTCCAACGTGCAGTTTTCCATCAATCCGGATGATGGGCGCATGGTGGTCATCGAGATGAATCCGCGCGTGTCGCGTTCCTCCGCGCTGGCTTCCAAGGCGACCGGCTTTCCGATTGCGAAAATCGCCGCCAAGCTGGCGGTAGGTTACACGTTAGACGAGTTACAGAATGACATCACCGGTGGCGCGACACCCGCCTCGTTCGAGCCGACGATAGATTATGTGGTCACCAAGATACCGCGTTTCGCCTTCGAGAAATTCCCGCAAGCCAATGATCGGCTGACCACCCAGATGAAATCGGTGGGCGAGGTGATGGCGATAGGTCGCACTTTCAAGGAGTCATTCCAGAAAGCCTTGCGCGGGCTGGAAGTTGGCGTGAACGGGCTGGACAGCAAATTTGCCGACCGCGAGGCGATTGTGTCGGAACTCGGCAATCCGGGGCCGGAGCGCATTTGGGCGGTAGGGGATGCGTTCCGCATCGGCATGAGCGTGGCAGAAGTATTTGACATCAGCAAAATAGACCGCTGGTTTCTGGTGCAGATCGCTGATCTGGTGGCGCAGGAACAAAAGCTGCAAGGCTGCACGCTGGACGGTTTAAGCGCCGAGACTTTGCGTGCCTTGAAACGCAACGGCTTCGCCGATGCACGGCTGGCGGCATTGATGGATACGGATGCGGCCGCCGTGCGCGCCTACCGCCATGCGTTGGGTGTGCGCCCGGTTTATAAGCGTGTGGATACCTGTGCCGCAGAGTTCGCCACCAACACTGCCTACCTGTACTCCAGCTACGAGGAAGAATGCGAAGCGCAGCCGACCAATAACAAGAAAATTATGGTGCTGGGCGGTGGTCCGAACCGTATCGGTCAGGGTATAGAATTCGACTATTGCTGCGTCCATGCCGCGCTGGCGATGCGCGAGGACGGTTATGAAACCATCATGGTCAACTGCAATCCAGAGACCGTTTCTACCGACTATGATACTTCGGATCGCTTGTATTTCGAGCCGCTGACGCTGGAAGACGTGCTGGAAATCGTGGCGGTTGAAAAGCCTCTCGGTGTAATCGTGCAATATGGCGGGCAGACTCCCTTGAAGCTGGCGCACGGTCTGCAAAAAAACGGCGTACCCATTATCGGCACGACCCCGGACATGATAGATTGCGCGGAAGACCGCGCGCGCTTCCAGCAGATGTTGTGCGAACTGGAGCTGAAACAACCGCCCAATCGTATTGCGAGCAATGTGGCGGATGCGATTGCAGGAGCGGCAGAAATTGGCTATCCACTGGTGATGCGCCCTTCCAACGTGTTGGGCGGTCGTGCGATGGAGATCATCCACGCGCAAGTTGATTTGGAACGCTACATGCGTGGCGCCGAGCAACTGGCCAAGACTTACCCGGAACAAATGCCTATCCTGCTGGATCGTTTCCTGGACGATGCCATCGAGGTAGACGTGGATGCGGTGTCCGACGGTAAACAGGTCGTCATCGGCGGCATCATGGAACACGTCGAACAGGCGGGGGTGCATTCCGGCGACTCGGCGTGTTCCTTGCCGCCTTACTCTTTGTCCGTCGAGATACAGGACGAATTGCGCCGCCAGACGGTCGCGATGGCGCAGGCGCTCAACGTGGTCGGTTTGATGAACGTGCAATTTGCGATTCAGAAAAATGTTGTTTATGTGCTGGAAGTGAATCCGCGCGCCTCGCGTACCGTGCCTTTTGTCTCCAAGGCAACCGGTGTGCCGCTGGCCAAGGTGGCAGCGCGCTGCATGGCGGGGCAGTCGCTGGCAGAGCAGGGGATTACTCACGAAGTGGTGTTGCCGTATTTCTCGGTGAAAGAAGCCGTTTTTCCGTTTATCAAGTTCCCCGGCGTAGATACCATCCTGGGTCCCGAGATGAAATCTACCGGCGAAGTGATGGGGGTGGGCGATACCTTTGCCGAAGCTTTCGTCAAGTCGCAACTGGCGGCGGGGGTAAAATTGCCTTCGTCCGGCAAAGTATTCATCAGTGTGCGTGAAGCGGACAAGCCGGGTATGGTCGAAGTTGCAAAAACCCTGCGCGCGTTGGATTTCACAATACTGGCAACACGCGGCACGGCGGCAGTCCTCCTTGCGTCTGGCGTAGATGTCACGGTGGTGAATAAAGTGGCAGAAGGTCGTCCGCACATCGTGGATATGATCAAAAACGGCGAAGTCAGTCTCATCATCAATACGGTAGACAGCAAACCGTCGGTGATGCGCGCTTCCCATTCGATCCGCGAGGTCGCGTTGCAAGGTCGCGTGACTTACTACACCACGCTGGCCGGAGCACGCGCGGCCTGTATCGGTATGCAACACCTCACCGGTTTGCGGGTTTATGACGTGCAGACGCAACATAAACGGACAGCCTGAAAAGTTTTTGCCTGAATGCCTTTTTGTTGGTCGCCGAGCGGCGACCAACGATTAACAATTAACGATCAAGAGAGTAATAGTATGAGCAAGATTCCATTAACCGTGGTTGGGGCAGAAAGGTTGCGCCAGGAATTGCACAACCTTAAGACCGTTGAGCGCCCTTCGGTGATCAACGCTATTTCCGAGGCGCGCGCACAAGGCGATCTTTCGGAGAATGCCGAATATGAAGCGGCCAAGGAAAAGCAGGGGTTCGTCGAAGGCCGCATCATGGAGTTGGAAAGCAAGCTGGGGCGGGCGCAAATTATAGATCCTGCTTCATTGAATAAGGATGGGCGCTGTGTATTTGCGACGACGGTGGTGCTGGAAGATGTAGACAATGGCGATGTCGTCACTTATCAGATTGTCGGTGACGATGAGGCGAATATACGGGAACGAAAAATTTCCATCAGTTCACCGGTCGCACGTGCCCTGATCGGCAAATCCAGCGGTGACATCGCGGAAGTTAAAACCCCGCTGGGTGTGCGGGAGTACGAAGTGGTCGAGGTTCAGTACATCTGAGAAACCATCGCGGGTTGCAAGCCGGGTTCTTTCTGGCCTGCAACCACTGACTGATTTTTAG
>JAVHSF010000222.1:0-4371 GCA_036172035.1 Gallionella sp.
TGATGTCTTGCTCGGAGGGGTAGCCGTTGGCGGAGCTTTCGATGGCGGCAAAGATGGCGGCCAGGTCAGTATTCAGGCTCTCGTTGGTATTCGCGCCTTGGGCGATAGAGGCAAACACCTGGCTGGGGTAGATGAAGTAGCCCTTGGTTTTAATGGCATCATCTTTGATGTCCGGTGTGATGACCTTATCGGCAAGCTCTGCATAGTGGATGCTGTCATCGCCGCCTTCGATATAGCTGGCAAAGTTTTCACTGATGAAGCGATAGAACAGCGTGCCGAGTACGTATTGCTTGAAATCCCAGCCATCCACTGCGCCTCGAACATCGTTGGCGATTTGCCAGATTTGGCGTTGCAGTGCGGCGCGTTGTTGGATACTTGTCATTCGGTCATTCCTGTTTTGATTCCTAATCGCCAGCAAACTCGCATAGCGCAAACACTTTTTGTCCCTGCGCCTCCAGCCTTACTCTGCCGCCCACATCGGGCAGATCAATCACGAAGCAGCATTCAACGACGATGCCGCCCATATCCTGGATCAGTTTGGTGGCGGCTTCCGCCGTGCCGCCAGTGGCGATCAGATCGTCCACCAGCAGCACGCGGTCGCCCTTCTGGATCGCATCGCGATGTATCTCGATGCGGTCGCTACCGTATTCGAGATCGTAATCACAGCCCACCGTTTCGGCGGGCAACTTGCCTTTCTTGCGTATCGGCACGAAACCCAGCCCCAGTTCGTAAGCGACCGGTGTGCCTATGATGAAGCCGCGCGATTCGATACCTGCGACCTTGTCTATCTTGACGCCTTTATATCGGCTGACGATCTCCTGAATAGTGGTGCGCAGGCCGACCGGGTCTTTCAGCAGCGTGGTGATGTCGCGGAACAGGATGCCCTGGCGAGGGTAATGCGGGACGGTACGGATGCGCGACTTAATAGGCATTTGGTTTCTCCCTTCGGGTATTCATGAATCTACCGTCACACCGGCGCAGGCCGGTGTCCAGTTGGATAAAGGCACTGGATTCCGGCTTTCGCCTGAATGACGGCACAGGAATTTATCACTTCAACATCCGCCCGGCCACGGCGGAGAGTTTCTCCAGCATCGCCTCGTCGCGCACTTCGGGCGCGGTGATGAAGGCATATTGCAACGCGCTGCGGCAAGTGCAGGCATCCGCTGCGTTGTCGCCCTGCACCGGGGCGGCGACCGCTTTCACCAGACTGCGCGCCTTGTCGGCGTTCTCCAGCAGTACCTTGACGATGGCATCCACGGTGACGTGGTCGTGGTCGGGATGCCAGCAGTCGAAGTCTGTCACCATCCCCACCGTGGCGTAGCAAATCTCGGCCTCTCTGGCCAATTTGGCCTCTGGCATGTTGGTCATGCCGATCACGTCGCAGCCCCACATCCGGTAGAGTCTGGATTCGGCCAGGCTGGAGAACTGTATGCCTTCCATGACCAGATAGGTTCCGCCGCGCACCGTTGGAATACCCAGTTGCTGCGCCGCCTTGAACAGGTGATCGCCCAGCCGGTTGCACACCGGATGCGCCATCGAGACATGCGCGACCAGCCCGGTGCCGAAGAAGCTTTTTTCACGGGCGAAGGTGCGATCTATGAACTGGTCCACGATGACGAAGGTGCCGGGTACCAAGTCTTCGCGCAGCGAGCCTACCGCGCTGACCGAAATGATGTCGGTCACGCCCAGCCGCTTCAGCGCATCTATGTTGGCGCGAAAATTGATGTCCGACGGCGCGATGCGATGCCCGCGCCCGTGACGCGGCAGAAAGGCGATGGGCTGGCCGGCCAGTTCGGCCAGCAGGATTTCGTCCGAAGGCTCACCAAAAGACGATTCGGCCTTGACCCAACGCGGATTTTCCAGACCTTCTATGTCATAAACGCCACTACCGCCGATAATTCCCAACATTTTTCTATCCCCTCCCTAACCCTCCCCTGCAACAGGGAGGGCTGGTTATAAATTATCGGCCAGACGAATTCAAACCACGACCTTCACCCGCGCCGTAAGCGCGCACATCAGTTCATAGCTGATCGTCCCCGCAGCCGTCGCCACTTCTTCTATCGGCATCCCCTCGCCCCACAGCGTGACGATGCTGCCTGCCCCCGCATCCGGCAAGGCGCTCAAATCCACACACAACATGTCCATCGAGACGCGCCCCAGCAAGCGGGTTTTTTGCCCATCCACCAACATCGGCGTGCCGCCCGGCGCGTGGCGCGGATAACCGTCGGCGTAACCGCAGGCGACGATGCCGACGCGCATGGGGCGATCGGCGCGGAACAGCGCGCCGTAGCCAATCTCGTCGCCAGAGCGTAACTCCTGCACGGCGATGATGCGGCTGGTCAAAGTCATCGCGGGGCGCAGCCCCAGTTGCTGCGCGGTCACGTCGGCAAAAGGCGACGCGCCATACAGCATGATGCCGGGGCGCACCCAGTCGCCATGCGTGGCGCGATAGCGCAGCAGCGCGGCAGAGTTCGCCAGGCTGCGCGAAACCCGGTAATCGGCGGCGATTTCATTGAATAATTGCAGAGGTTGACTGATGCCACGCGCCTCGTCGGCGTGCGCAAAGTGCGTCATCAGGGTGATGTCGCGCACCGCGCGCTGGCATAACAACAATTCCAGCACCTGAGCCACGTCGTTCGGCGCGAAACCCAGCCGGTTCATGCCCGTGTTCACCTTGACCCAGACATCCAGTTTTTTGCGTTTCGGGTAAGCCTCCAGCAGCGCGATTTGCCACGCGCTATGAATCACGCAACTCAACTGATAGTGGGCGACCAACGGCAAATCTGCCACGTCGAAAAAGCCTTCCAGCAGCAGGATAGTCTGGCGGTATCCGGCTTCGCGCAGCCGGATCGCATCCTGAATGTCCAGCAGCGCGAAACCGTCTGCTTCAGCCAGCGCAGAGGCGGCGCGCAGCAGGCCGTGACCATATCCATCCGCCTTGATGACGGCCATGACGCGCGACGAAGTGGCATGGCGTGCGACATGCAGATTGTTTTCCAGGGCATTCAAATCTATGTGGGCTTGTATGGGACGTGGCATGAATCTTCGCTTAAAGCTGATTTAAGGGTGCGCAATCATAGCAGGGCGAATGCTTTCATGATATAAAACGCCCTGACGAAAATCTTCCAGTTGAACTTCACGCTCAATGAATCCCGGCTTCTACATCATCCTGGCGGCGCAGTTTTTTTCCGCACTCGCCGACAATGCGTTGTTGTTCGCCGCCATCGCGCTGCTCATGGAGCTCAATTCACCGGATTGGCATACGCCCATTCTCCAGCAGGCATTCATCTTCTCCTACATCATCCTCGCCCCGTTCGTCGGCGCATTTGCCGATTCGCTGCCCAAGGGGCGCGTCATGTTCATCAGCAACATCGTCAAACTGGCAGGCTGCCTGCTCATGCTGCTGGGCGTTCAGCCGCTGCTCGCCTACTGCCTGGTAGGGCTGGGCGCGGCGGCTTATTCCCCCGCGAAATACGGCATCCTGACGGAATATTTACCGGCGAATCAACTGGTTAAAGCCAACAGCTGGATGGAAGGACTAACCGTTGCCGCCATCGTGCTGGGCGCGCTGGTAGGCGGCATACTCATCACCCCCAGCGTCACCGCCCCCCTGTTACAAGCCCTGCATATCCCCCTGATAAACAGCATCCCGGAACTGGCGATCCTGTTCATCGCGCTGATTTACGTCATCGCTGCGGCGTTCAACCTCTACATCCCCGCCGTGAATATAGACCACCGCCCCCTCAGCAATAACCCGGCTTTCCTGCTCCGCGAGTTCTGGCACAACTTCAAGCTGTTATGGAAAGACCCGCTCGGACAAGTCTCGCTGGGCGTGACCACGCTGTTCTGGGGAGCCGGGGCAACGCTGCGTTTACTGCTGATCGGCTGGGCGGCGGTAGCCCTGCATTACGACATCGGTACTGCCGCGAAACTGACTGCCTGGTTCGCCGTCGGTATCGCCATCGGTTCGGTGCTGGCGGCCAAATATGTCCGGCTGGAAAACTCGATCAAGGTATTGCGGGTCGGCATCGCCATGGGACTGGCGGTATTGCTGATGATCCCGATCACCAATAGCACGCTGGCCATCGCGCTGCTGATTGCGATGGGCGCGATGGGCGGCTATTTCGTCGTACCGATGAACGCGCTGCTCCAGCATCGCGGACATTTATTGATGGGGGCAGGCAGCTCCATCGCCGTACAGAATTTCAACGAAAACCTGAGCATCTTCGTCATGCTTGGGCTATACGCCCTGATGCAAAAACTGCACATCAACATCTACCTGATCATCCTGGTATTCGGCCTGCTGCTGTCCGGTATCATGACCTTGCTGTACAAGCGTCACAGATACGTTCAAAACAACGGCAAAATCTA
>JAVHSF010000223.1:0-4323 GCA_036172035.1 Gallionella sp.
GCCTCCTTAGTCCTGAATACGCCCGATTTCTGCGAGTTTCTCTTTCAGCGCCAGATTGTCCAGCTTTTCGACCGGCAGACTCATGAACAGCCGGATGCGGCGCGCCAATTGATCTGCAGCATGCTTGAACGCCGCGCGGCGCGCCTCGTCGCCCTCGACATGCGCCGGGTCGGGAATGCCCCAATGCGCGGTCATTGGCGAACCGTACCACACCGGGCAAACTTCGCCCGCCGCGTTGTCGCACACGGTGAACACGAAATCGAATGCCGGTGCGCCGGGCTGTGAGAACTCGTCCCAGCGCTTGCTGCGCAGCCCTTCTGTGCTGTGTCCGTTGGTTTGCAGCCACTCCAGCGCGCCGGGATTGACCTTGCCCGCCGGTTTGCTGCCAGCGCTGTATGCCTTGAACCTGCCCTGGCCCAGGCTGTTGAACAACACCTCGCCCAGGATGCTGCGTGCGGAATTACCGGTACACAGCACCAGCACGTTGTACTGTTTTTCGCTCACTTCATTTTTCCTTTATTTACATTTTGTTACAGGTCTGCAAGCCTCTACATTCCCGCCACAACAGTTTTCCGTCAAGTAACCCACCATGTCATTCATCACCTCAAAATTGGCGGAATAAAAGACAAAACGCCCTTCCTGTCTACTTTCAATCAGTCCAGCATGGCTGAGCGTTTTGAAATGGAAAGATAGCGTCGCAGGGGAGATACCAAGACTTCCAGCGATTTGGCCTGCCGCCATTCCTTGTTGTCCGGCAGCTACTAACAACCGATAAACCCCCAAGCGTGTGGATTGCGCAAGCGCTGCCAATGCCTTAACTACCTGCGCTGATTCCATCATATGCTTTCATTGTTAAACAATTATTAAAATAATGAGGCGATTAAAGCAGAAATCATCCGACAGTTCAACTGCATACGGCTGCGTAAAGTAACTGCACCTATTCTTTAGTCTCCTTATCCACCAGAAACAATCGAAAATTTGACATGCGCCATGATGGATTAAGTCCAAATAACTTTATCAATACACTGAATCGCTGGCTGAAGGACGAATAAATCGGAAATTCAGAAGCTACCGCCAATGGCAAGCTTCACCCCAAACGACGAACCAGGTGCAATATAATGGGCATCAACCCGTTGGGTTGGTCAATCGTGCAAATGGCGCGAAGAAAATACACTACGAAACCCCGTGTACCAGGGCGAGTGCCAACACCAAAGCGCCATTACAAAATATCCATTTGAAACAATTGGTTGCGCTGCCAATATAGATTCAAATACACTGGAGTAAATCATGTCTGGAAGTTTATTCGTCATCAGCGCCCCTTCGGGTGCCGGCAAGACCAGTTTGGTACATGCCCTGCTGGGCAGCAACCCGCAGATAGACCTGTCGGTGTCCTACACCACCCGCCCGCCGCGCGCGGGCGAAGTGGATGGCGTTGCCTACCACTTTGTCAGCCGCGAAACGTTTGCCGAAATGAGCGGACGCGGCGAGTTTCTGGAAAGCGCGGAGGTCTATGGCAATTTTTACGGCACGTCGCAAAACTGGATCAGTCAGGAAAACGCCAAAGACCGCGACATCCTGCTGGAAATTGACTGGCAGGGCGCAATGCAGGTGCGGCGATTGTTTCCGCAGTGCATCAGCATTTTCATCCTGCCGCCTTCGCTTTTAGCGCTGGAACAACGCCTCAACGGGCGCGGCACTGATAACAATGAGGTCATCGCCCGCCGCATGGCTGCGGTGCGCGACGATGTCGCGCATGTTGCCGAATTCGATTATGTTATTATCAACGACGATTTAAACGAGGCACTACAGCAACTCAATGCCGTGGTGCTGGCCGCCAGGCTGCGCGGTATCCGCCAAATAACCCGTCACCAAACCCTTATCAACCAATTACAAAATCCGGAGTAAACCATGGCTCGTATTACCGTTGAAGAATGTTTGAAACTCATCCCGAATCGCTTTGAACTAACCTTGGCGGCGGCTTTTCGCGCACGCCAACTGGCCAATGGTGCTACCCATCTGGTGAGCGAAAGCCGTGACAAACCGACCGTAGTGGCACTGCGCGAAATCAGCGAAGGCAAAGTCGGCGTGGAGATACTCAACCGGGGGCAGGCCTAATCCCACACCCACCTGAATCTTGCGGGATGCGGAGTCGCAGCCCCGCGTGATGCACCAGGCGCGGGTATGTCCGCGTACAGGATTCAAGGGTAAGCGAGGAGCAAGCTCATGGCGGACGCGGAATTACTGATCGAAGAAGTTTCAGCCTACCTCAAACCTCAGGATGTGGAACGCGTCCGCGAGGCGATTGAATTCAGCCGTCTTGCCCATCAGGGACAGATTCGCCACTCGGGCGATCCCTATGTTACTCACCCCATTGCGGTGGCACGTCTCATCACGCCCCTGCACCTCGACGTGCAATCCATCGTTGCCGCGCTGCTGCACGATGTCGTCGAAGATACCGAAATCACTTCCGGGCAAATTGCCGAAAAATTTGGTCAGCCGGTAGCCGATCTGGTGGATGGCTTGAGCAAGCTGGAAAAAATCCAGTTCGAGACCCGCGAAGATGCGCAGGCGGAAAATTTCCGCAAGATGCTGCTGGCGATGGCGCGCGATGTGCGCGTCATTCTCATCAAATTGGCGGATCGCCTGCACAACATGCGCACGCTGGGCGTGATGCGTCCTGACAAGTGCGAACGCATCGCCCGCGAGACCATGGAAATTTATGCGCCGATTGCCAATCGTCTTGGACTGAACGAGATATACCAGGAATTACAAGACCTTAGCTTCAAAAACATCCATCCGAACCGCTACGCGGTACTCTCCAGGGCGCTCAAAGTTGCGCGCGGCAATCGTCGTGAAATCGTCGGCAAAATCCTTGAAGCCATCCGCCAACGGCTCGCCAAACAAAATATTCAGGCCGAGGTCTCCGGTCGTGAAAAAAATATCTACAGCATCTACAAAAAGATGCAGATCAAGTCGCTGGCTTTTTCCGAAGTGCTGGACATTTACGGCTTCCGCGTGCTGGTGGAAGATACTCCCTCCTGCTATGTCGCGCTGGGGGTGCTGCATGGGCTGTACAAACCCATTCCCGGAAAATTCAAGGATTACATTGCCATCCCCAAAACCAACGGGTATCAGTCGCTGCATACCACGCTGTTCGGACCGTTTGGCACCCCCATCGAAATCCAGATTCGCACCCACGAGATGCACAGGATTGCCGATGCGGGGGTCGCGTCGCACTGGCTGTACAAGAGCGACCCTGCTTCCGTTAACGAGTTGCACAAGAAGACCCACAAGTGGCTGCAAGAACTTCTGGAAAGCCTCAACGAAAGCGACAGCTCGGCCGAGTTCATGGAACACCTCAAAGTGGATCTGTTTCCCGATGCGGTGTATGTGTTCACGCCCAAGGGCAAGATACTCTCGCTGCCGCGCGGTGCGACGGCGGTAGATTTCGCCTACAGCGTCCATACCAGCATCGGCAACCGCTGTATCGCCGTGAAGATCAACCATGAACTGGTGCCGTTACGCAGCGAGCTGCGCAATGGCGACCGGGTTGAAATCATCACCGCGCCCCATGCCAAACCCAATCCGGGCTGGCTCTCCTACGTCACCACCAGCAAGGCGCGCGGACACATTCGCCACTTCCTCAAGACCATGCAATCCGGCGAATCAGCCCAGCTTGGCGAGCGTCTGCTCAACCATGCCTTGCAGGCACTGGGGGTCAAACCAGCGGAACTGAAAGAAACGTGCTGGGAAAAATTGCTCAGGGATACCGGCGTAAAAACACGCCAGGAAATTCTTGCCGACATCGGTCTGGGTCGTCGCTTAAACATGGTGGTGGCACGCCAACTGGCCTGCAACGGTGAAACCCTGCCCGGTGAAACCCTTGCCACCCCGGTTATCACCATCCAGGGTACGGAAGGCATGGCGGTGCAATTCGCAACCTGCTGCCGCCCCATCCCCGGCGACCCGATCATCGGCGTGATTAAAAGCGGGCAGGGACTGATCGTGCATACCCACGACTGCCCCGCCCTGCGCAAAGGCCACAGCGAACAATGGCTCGATGTGGTGTGGGACAAGAACATCACGCGCACCTTCGCGGTGAACCTTAAGCTCCTTGTTGCCAACCAGCGCGGCGTGCTGGCGAAAGTAGCCGCCGCTATCGCCGAAGCCGAATCTAACATTCAAAACGTCAGTTTTTCCAGCGAAGATCAATACACCGCCCTGAAATTCACCCTCGAAGTAAACAACCGCCAGCACCTCGCCACCATCATGCGCAGCCTGCGTATGATCCCGGAAGTCGTCAGGATATTCCGGGTGCAGAAC
>JAVHSF010000224.1:0-4314 GCA_036172035.1 Gallionella sp.
GCCACGGTGGGGCTGTTCGCCGACCGGGTGCGGCAGGCGTTGGCGCAGCAGGCGACCAGCCTGATCGGCGCGGATTTACGCATCACTTCGACGCGGCCATTCTCTGCCGACTATCGGCAGATGGCCGGGGCGCGGGGTGTGCGGGTGGTCGAAAGCCGCACTTTTCCCAGTATGGTGTCGGGTGGGGAGAGGGTGTTGCTGGCCGAGATTCAGGCGGTGGAGGCGGGCTATCCGTTGCGTGGCAAGATCGAGGTGGATGGGGGTAACGGGGGAGAGGGGGACGCATCCGTTTTACCCTCTCCTCAATCCTCGCCAGGCGAACGTGAGGATCAATCGTTGATTCCCGGTCGGGGTACGGTTTGGGCGGATGCGCGGCTGATGCGGCGGCTGGCTTTGCGCGTGGGCGACGAGGTGGGGATCGGTGCGATGCGCTTCGTCGTTGCGGCGCGCGTGGTGAAGGATGTGGACCAGTCCATCGGCTTTGCCAGTTTTGCACCGCGCGTGTTGATGAACGATGCCGATCTGGCGGCGACGGGGCTATTGCAGGAAGGCAGCCGCGTTGTCTATCGCCTGATGATGGCGGGTAATGCCGTGCAAGTCGCGGCGCTGCGCGCGGCGTTGCAAGGGAAATTGACGGGTAACGAGAAGCTGGAAGACGTGACGGATGCGCGTCCCGAAATCCGCACCGCGCTGGAGCGAGCCGAACATTTTCTCGGCCTCGCCGCCTTGACCGCCGCCCTCCTCGCGGGTGCGGCGATTCTGCTTGCGGCGCGGCGTTTCGTGCTGCGCCATCTGGATGGGTGTGCGGTGATGCGTTGTTTGGGCGCGCGGCAGGGGCAGGTGTTGCGGCTGTTTTTATATCAGTTTTTGTTGTTTGGCCTGGTCGCGGTGCTGGCAGGCGGGGTACTCGGCTATGTCGCGCAGGCGGTCATGGTCGAGAGCGTTATGCGCGATGCCAGCTTGCCGCAGCCCGGCGTGTTGCCCGCGCTCAAGGCGGCGGTTAGCGGCTTTGCGTTGTTGCTGGGTTTTGCTTTCCTGCCGCTGCTGCCATTGCGTCGCGTGCCGCCGTTACGCGTGATCCGCCGCGAACTGGGTGCGCCGCAAGCCAGCGTCTGGCTGACGTACGGTCTCGCCGTGCTGGTGTTGGCAGGGTTGTTTTTGTGGCAGGCGGGGTCGCTGAAACTGGGGGTGTCCGTGTTGGCTGGTTTGCTGGCGGGGCTGCTGGTGTTCGGCGGGCTTGCGTGGTGGTTGCTGCAAGGTCTGGCGCGCCATGCGGCGCATTTTTCTGCGCGCTGGCGGCAGGTATTCAACAACCTCGCGCGGCAGGGGCGGGGTGCTGCGCTGCAAATCGTGGCGCTCAGCCTGGGCGGAATGGCTTTGTTGCTGTTGACGCTGGTGCGCGCCGATCTCCTGGAAAGCTGGCAGGGCAAATTGCCGGTGGATACACCCAACCGTTTCATGATGAGCATCCAGCCCGATCAGCGGCAAGCCGTGCTGGATTTCTTTGTGCGGCAAAAATTGCCGCAGCCGCAGTTGTTGCCTATGGTGCGCGGCAGGCTGGTTGCCATCAACGGTCGTGCCATCACCGGCGACAGCTATCCGCAGCCGAGGGCGCGGGCGCTGGTGGAGCGCGAGTTCAACCTTTCCTATGCCGTGCAGCTGCCGGCGTGGAACGAGCTGGTGAGCGGGAAATGGTGGTCATCCTCACCCGATAAGGGGAGGGTTGGGGAAGGGGCAGGGCAGCTATCCGTCGAAGAGGGTATCGCCAAGACGCTGGGCATCCGTCTGGGCGACGAGTTGGTCTATGAGGTGGCGGGCAGCCGTTTTGCCGCGCGCGTCACCAGTCTGCGCCGCGTGCAGTGGGATTCGATGAAGGTGAATTTCTTTGTCATCGCGACACCCGCGTTATTGCGGGATTATCCGGCCAGCTATCTGGGCAGCTTTTACCTGCCGCCGGACAGGGTGCGGGCGGGCGATGAGCTGGTGCGACAATTTCCCAATCTGCTGGTCATTGACACCACGGCGGTGATCGCGCAAGTGCGCGGCATCATCGAACGCATTTCGAAAACCATCAGCGTCGTGTTTCTGTTCACCTTGTTGGGCGGGGGCGTGGTGCTGTATGCTGCGATGCTTGCCACCCAGGATGAGCGCGCTCAAGAGGCCGCGATTATGCGGACGCTGGGCGCTGACAGGGCTTGTTTGCAGCGTCTGCATCTGGGTGAATTTGCCGTGATAGGCGCGTTCAGTGGCTCGTTTGCGGCAGTGGGTGCAATCTTGCTCGGCTGGCTTTTGGCGAGCTATGTGCTGGAGATTCCGTACCGCCCCGGCATCCTGATTGGCTTGGTCGGTGTGCTGTGCGGGGTGGGGCTGGTGATGGCTGCGGGCTGGCTAAATACGCGCAAATTGGGCGAGATGCCGCCGTTGAGTATTTTGCGTTGTGAATAAGTTGTTGAATATAAATTATTGTTTTTCATTTTGCGGATGTGTTTTGGATTTTTCGTTATCTTTGATACAATCGCTTCCGTTTTTTCAACTAATAACCAGGGTGGGAGTTTTAAATGTCTATTGAACAACGCGTAAAAAAGATCGTTTCCGAACAATTGGGCGTAAATGAATCCGAAGTCAAGAATGAATCTTCATTTGTCAACGATCTGGGTGCTGACTCCCTCGATACCGTTGAACTGGTGATGGCGCTGGAAGAAGAATTTGAATGCGAAATCCCTGACGAAGACGCGGAAAACATCACTTCAGTGCAACAAGCCATTGATTACGTTCTGGCACATCAGAAGTAATCTGTCTTTCAATTTTTTCAGAATGGCGGCGTAATTTTGTCTAAACGTAGAGTTGTTATTACCGGGCTGGGTATTGTTTCTCCAGTCGGGATTGGTATTCCGGCTGCCTGGGCGAATATCGTCGCAGGCAAGTCGGGAGTCGTTAAAATTTCGCATTTCGATGCCAGCCAGTTTGCTTGCCAGATTGCCGGTGAAGTGCCTGATTTTGATGCGACACAATACATACCGGCAAAAGATGCCCGCCGCATGGGAAGATTCGTCCATTTTGGCCTGGTGGCCGGAATGGAGGCATTGAAGGATTCCGGTCTGACCGTTACCGATGAGAATGCCGAACGCATCGGTGTCAACATCGGATCAGGGATAGGCGGTCTGCCGATGATCGAAGAAACCCACAACGATTATCTTGCCGGCGGCCCACGCAAGATTTCACCCTTTTTTATTCCAGGCACCATCATCAACATGATTTCCGGCAACCTTTCCGTGATGTACGGATTGAAAGGCCCGAATCTGGCGATGGTTTCCGCTTGCTCTACCGGTACGCACTGTATCGGTGAATCGGCACGCATCATTGCCTATGGCGATGCGGACGTGATGGTCGCTGGCGGTTCGGAAGCGACTATCGGCCCGATGGCGGTGGGCGGTTTTTCTGCGGCGCGCGCACTCAGCACGCGCAACGATGATCCGGCGACGGCCAGCCGTCCGTGGGACAAGGACAGGGACGGATTCGTCATCGGCGAAGGTGCGGGTGTGATGGTGCTGGAAGAGTATGAACACGCCAAGGCGCGCGGGGCAACGATCTATGCCGAGCTGTCTGGCTACGGCATGAGCGGTGATGCTTACCATATCACTTCGCCCAACAGCGACGGGCCGAAGCGCAGTATGCAGAATGCCTTGCGCGATGCGGGGCTGAATGCGTCCGACGTGCAGTACGTCAATGCGCACGGCACTTCAACCCCGATGGGCGACAAGAACGAAACCGTGGCGATCAAACTGGCTTTTGGCGACCACGCCAGCAAGCTGGTGGTGAATTCGACCAAGTCCATGACGGGCCACTTGCTGGGCGGCGCGGGCGGTATCGAGTCCATCTTCTCGGTGCTGGCCTTGCATCACCAGATTTCACCGCCTACCATCAACGTCTTCAATCAAGACCCGGATTGCGACCTGGACTGCTGCCCGAACGTGGCTCGCGACATGAAAATCAACGTAGCGATGAACAACAACTTCGGTTTTGGCGGTACCAACGGTACGCTGGTATTCAGTAAAATCTGACGAGTTGTTCATAACCGATGCGGGTCAATGGCGTATCAGGCAATTTGATCTGCATCCGTGACCGTGGTTTGCTCTATGGCGACGGGGTATTTCGCACCCTGCGCGCCAGCGGTGGTCAGCCATTGCATTGGCCTTTGCACTACCAAAAACTCCAGCACGACTGTTCGGCACTAGGCATCGCTTGCCGGGATTACGCCTGCCTGTCTGCCGAATTGGCCGGTTTGCTGGCAGAACATCCCGACGCGATTGTCAA
>JAVHSF010000225.1:0-4309 GCA_036172035.1 Gallionella sp.
TAGCGGTGTCGCTCAATCCACCCGAACCCGGCAGCTTACCGAGCGGATGAGTCCCGACGTTTTATCCAGCGCCGCCATTGCTTCGGCGATCACGCCGTCTATCCCCTTGCCCTCCCCTTTCACCCCAAACGCATCGCTGATGAGCCGGGCGCTGAGGCATAGCCGCAAGGCGCTCACCGCCACCCCGTCACGCGTCCCGCACGCGACTGGCTGACCGAGTTGGCAGCGCACCCCGGCATCACCAGACGATGAAATATCCCCGGGCAAGCGCCGATAAATCTGCTGCGTTTCATCACGGTTTAACGGCACACGCCCCCCCGTGATGCGATACAGCAGGAACGGAAAAATAGTCTGGATTTGATCCCAGCTCTGCGCCCCACTGCTACGCGCCATCGGATGCACGGGCAAGGATTCGAAGCACGGATCGTTGTTCAGTCTGCCGGTGATGGCCTGCGCGAAGGTTTGCATAAAGCCGAGAACCACGGCTTGCGGCACGGCGCGGAAGCGACGCTTTTCTGCCAGCGCCGCTTCCCAGCGCAGCAACAAACCCCAATTGACCGTCATGCCTGATTCGTGCTGCCGCAGCTTCAGCCTTTGCGCGAGCGGCTCCGGCAACAGCAACGCGGCTGAAAATGACGGGCCGGAGAGGAATTTCGAGCCAGTCACCGCAACCATAAAGCCTTGTTGCAAATAGGCGTGCAAGGTAGCCGGGGCGAGGCGTAACTGGCAGGCATCCACCAGCACCTGCAAGCGGGCAGCATAACGCCGGTGCAACAAGGCAACACAGGCCGGACTGGGAGCGATCAATCCTGTCTTGCTTTGATCTACCATCACCAGCAACACCTGTCCGCCGGATCGGACGGCCACCGCTACCGTTTCGCCCACTTCCGCATCCAGTTCCGCCAACGGTCGCGGCGCACCATCGGTGCCGCGTAGCGGCACACGGATGACGGTGGCGTTCTTCACTTGCAAGGCCGCCGCCACGCCACTGCCCGTTTCGCTTTCCTCTACCATGACGACGGTGAGCGGCCTGTCAGCCGCATTTGCTGCCGCGACCCATGCGTGGGCATCTGTGCCGGAGCTGGCAAACTCCAGCGCCACGCCCGCATCGGACAATCCCAACAATGCCAGCAATTCCAACCTGATGCGCTGAAGTTCACGGTCATAAATCTCGTCCAGCGTGTCCGTTTCGGCGGCAACCAGCACCCTGTCGCGCAACGCTTCTGCCGCAGCCAAGCCCGCCGGGGAAATCACCGATGCAGTGGATGAGCCAAACGCCAGCAACGATGGGTCGGGATAAGGCCGGCAAGCGTATCTGTTCAAGCCGCTTTGCGGGTCGAGCGCGATGCGCGCGTCGCCACCGGAAACCAGCAACTGCGGGACAGTCGGCAGGGAGGTGCCGTTGGCCTCCGGACGTAATAGCACAACCGCGCAGCACGAATGCCGACCTGCGCCGGAATGATGTGACAAGAAATGAGCCGAAGCATCAGCCGAAGTATTCACCAAAAAATCACCCGGACGCATCTCAGACAGGCGCGCGCTGCATGGCATGACCCAGCATCTGCGTAAATGCCTCGAACAGCTTGCGCATCTGCGGCTGTTTGTAGGGAAACACCTCCACCGGGTCAATCGCGTGTACGATCATGCAGCTATCCACTTCAAAAACAAGCAGTTTTCCCTCGGCAGTCTCGGCACAATCCACGCCCAGGTAATCCAGCCCTACCCGCTCGAAGATTTCCCGCAAGGCCGTGGCATGACGCGCGGCAAACCCTTCATCGAAACCTTGCATGAAGCGCGCCTCCTCGTCGCGTTTATCGGCGCTTTCCGCCATGCCCGCATTCAAATAGTGGATCATCCAGTGTGCGGATATGCCCATATGCGCGACGAACGGGCGGCTCGCTATCAGCATGATGCGATATTTGCGGAACATGCCGTCTGCATCGCGATAATCCACAAAACGGGAGACGTAAAACTCACTTTCCGCCGCGCGACTTAAGTACTCAAGCAGTGCCGCCGCATCCGCCAATTTGTCCAGACCATGCCCGGCGTGTGAATCCACCGGACGGATGATCACGGGGAAATCCCCCTCGCCCAGAACGGCGGAAAACGGGCGTTCGCCGCGACTGACCGGTTCCAGCACCGACCGCCCCACTCTCACGGTAACCGGCATATCCACCCCGGCCAAATCCTTGAGCAAGGCGCAATTATGGTCGCGCGACAGCAGGCTGATACGCGCCGGATCATTGACTACCGGACGCGGCCAGGCGGCAAGCGCGCGGCTTAGCCTGTCGAGCAGCGGGATGTTTTGCTCGTTTTCGGCAACCGCGACAAACAGCACGTCATGCTCAGGCAAATCCTCGAACGCATCCAGTTCATCCGTCACATATACGATATTGAGTGCGACATCGGCATCTTCCAGCAAAAATTCGATGGGCGAATTGGACATCAAATCACCGGCACCCATAACGGCGAGCAGGCGGATCGAAGCGCGGCTTCTGTCCCCTGATCCGCGCTGCATGGGCGGCGCATACAGCCGCTGCTTCGCCAATGCCTGCGCCTGCATGTCCATCGCCAGTTCGCGTTCGCCCCTGAGTTGCAGGACGACAGACAAATCCAGCAACGCATTGGCATCTTCCCTATGCGGGTCTGCCCCGGCGCGGACAATCAGTTGCGTGCCCAGCGGTGCCAGATCAACGCCGGAAAAAGCCATGCGCATCAGGCTGGCCAGGCCGATCAAGGGAGGGAGCAAAACATCGGTTTTCATCTTGTTTCCGTGAGTAAAGGGGGATTGCACTGGAGTGCCGCAGCAAAAGTCAACGTTGCCAGCAGCAGCGCGTCTATATCGGCGGCGGTGGTGCGGTGATTGACGATGGCCGCGCGTATCGCAAGCTGGCCGTTGAGGGTGGTAGCAGAAGGCGCGGCGATACCGGATTCCTGAAGGGCAATCACGATGTCGGCGTTTAACCTGTCCAGATTGGATGGTGCGAGCGGCGCACCGCGATAACGGAAACAGACGATATTCAGCGCGACTGGTGCCAACAGTTCCAGTTCGGGTGTCGCTTCGACGCGCTGGCGCAGATAGCGCGCCAATGCACAGGTATGCGAGATGACTTCTCCCAGCTTGTCCGCCCCATATACTTGCAGGGTGAACCAGGTTTTCAGCGCGCGGAAGCTGCGCGACAAATCCGGGCCAAAATCGCACGGCCAGGGCGAACCCGCCGCCATGCCGTGCGTTTCGCGGTGCAAATAAGCGGCAGGCGAGGCAAACGTGCTGCGCTGCAATTCACCGTCGCGCACCAGCACAAACCCCGCGTCATAAGGCACTTGCCCCCACTTGTGAAAATCGAAGGCGATGGAATCGGCACGCTCCATACCCTGCAACAGCGGCGCAATATCGGCAGCCAGCTTGCCCAGCGCGCCGAATGCGCCATCAACATGCAGCCAGATCCGCTCACGCCGCGCAATATCGGCGATGGCGGCAAGCGGATCAATCGCCCCGACATCCACCGTACCCGCCGTGGCGGCGATAAAAAACGGCATCAAGCCTGCCGCCTTATCCGCAGCGATGGCCTGTTCGAGTGCGGCAGTGTCCATCTGGTGCCGCTCATTGACCGGAATCCGGCGCAAAGCCGCCGTGCCTAGACCCGCCATTTCCAGCGCCTGCGCGATGCTGACATGGCTGCTGACCGAGGTATATGCAGTCAGCCGATGCCCATCCGCCAGACCGTGTTCGCGCACCGACAGCCCCAGCGCGGCGGTACGCGCGACCAGCACGCCGATAAAATTAGCTAGCGAAGTGCCGGTAACAAACAGCCCGCTGGCGGTCTCGGGAAAATCGAACAACTCGCGCACCCAACGCACCATCTGGCGTTCGACCTCGACAGGCATCTGGTTGCGTCCGCCCAGATTCGCGTTCAATCCGGCAGCCAGCATTTCCGCCAGCATCCCGACCGGCGTGCCGCCGCCATGCACCCAGCCCATAAAACCGGGATGCGCGTTGCCTATCGCATAAGGCAACACTTCCTTCATGAAAATTTCATGCGCCTCCGCCAAGTCACCGGGTTGCGCGGGCAAGGGTTGACGGAATCCCTGGCGCATCTCGTCGGGTATGGCTTGCCACACCGGACGGTCGCGTAAATTTTCAATATAATCAAACATATCGTCCAGCATGGAGTGACCTTGCCGGCGGAAATCCCGCCAGTCCGCCGGATCGAGTGTTTGTTCGGATGTTTTCAACATGTTTTGCTCCTGTTCAGGGAGTCCGCATCGGTTTGGGCAGGATGCAAACATACCGTTTATCGCGTCATTT
>JAVHSF010000226.1:0-4296 GCA_036172035.1 Gallionella sp.
GCTCTCTTTTCACACCACCCTGCTACACCATGGCATGGTGATCGTCGGCGTGCCTTATTCCTGCGCCGATCAGATGCGCACCGACGAAATCACCGGCGGTTCGCCATATGGTGCCAGCACCATTACCGGCGGAGACGGCAAGCGTATGCCATCGGCCAATGAACTCGGCATTGCGCGCTATCAGGGAAAACATGTGGCAGAAATTGCAAAGCGTTTGGCGGCACGCTAACCGCGCATCGCTACCTTGCGGTGGATACGCGTTCGCGCTGTACTTACCCTACGTTCAATATTTGAAGCGGCGTGGGCGAGGGTTATGCGCCGCGCGTGTTTGACTGACTGCTGAAACGGCTCAGTTCAACGAACGGGGCGGGTTGCCAGCCCTCTTTACGGTATTCGGCGACCACGTTGGTGAAGATGCCGCCGCGCACGTAGAATTTGGCGGTCAGGCGCATGAAGCGCGGTTGGGTGGCTGCGACCAGATCGTCCAGAACGCGGTTGGTGACATCTTCGTGGAAATGCCCTTCTTCGCGGAACGACCAGATGTACAGCTTGAGGCTTTTTAGTTCCACGCATTGCTGGTCGGCGATGTAGTCGAGTACCAGGGTGGCGAAATCCGGCTGACCGGTCTTGGGACACAGGCAGGTGAATTCGGGGATTTCCATCTGGATGTGGTAATCGCGCCCGGGCTTGGGGTTGGTGAAGGTTTCCAGTGCTTTGGTGGCTTGCGTTGTCATTTGGTGGGGGATTCCGCTTCGGTTAGAATGGCGCGCATTATATCGTTGTGACCGCCAAATTGCGCCTCTCCCAAATCAAGTTAGCCGGATTCAAGTCTTTTGTTGACCCTACGCAGATTCATCTGCCGGGGCAAATCGTTGGCGTGGTGGGACCCAACGGTTGCGGAAAATCCAATGTGATTGATGCGCTGCGCTGGGTGCTGGGCGAATCCAAAGCCTCGGCATTGCGCGGCGAAACCATGCAGGACGTGATTTTCAACGGTTCGGGCAAGCGCAAACCGGTGGCGCGCGCCAGCGTCGAGCTGGTGTTTGACAACTCGCTGGGCAAGGCCGCCGGGCAGTGGTCGAGCTATGCGGAAATCTCCATCAAACGCGTGTTGCTGCGCAGCGGGGATTCGAGCTATTTCATCAATACCCAGAAGGTGCGCCGCAAGGACATAACCGACATCTTCCTCGGCACCGGCTTGGGGGCGCGCGCCTACGCCATCATCGAGCAGGGCATGATCTCGCGCATCATCGAAGCCAAGCCCGAAGAATTGCGGGTGTTTCTGGAAGAAGCGGCGGGGGTGTCAAAGTACCGTGACCGTCGCCGCGAGACGGGGCTGCGGCTAAACGATACGCGCGACAACCTGTTGCGCGTCGCCGACATCCTTCAGGAAATGGATCAGCAACTGCTGTGTCTGGGCGAACAGGCCGAGGTGGCGCTACGCTATCGCGAGCTCGAAGCGCAGCGCAATACGTCGCAGCATTTGCTCTGGTTGGTGAAAAAACAGGAAGCAGAGGCGCAGCGCGGCAGGTTTGCGCAGGCGATGGAAAAGACCCGCACCGCGCAGGAAGCGGAAACCGCGCAGCTGCGCGAAATCGAAAGCAGACTGGAAAGCGAACGTGGCAGCCACCAACAGTTGTCCGATGCCCTGCTCGCACGCCAGGGCGAGCTGTATGGCGCGAATGCCGAAATCGCGCGGCTGGAGCAGCAGATCAAACAGGTTGCGGTCGAACAACAGCGGCTACAGTCGCAAATCGCCAATGTCGCGCGGCAAATCGGCCAGCAACAGCAGCAGCGTAACCGTGTGGCCGAGATGCTGGAAAATTGGCAGCAGCAACAGGCAGGCGCAGCCATCAAGCTGGTTGAAGCCGGGTTAAACACTGAAACCGAAGGGCAGCATCTGCCGCAGGTCGAGGCGGCGGCGCGCGACGCGCAGCAACACTACCACGGCCTGCAGCGCGAGCAGTTGCAGTTGCAGCAGCGCTTGCAACTGGCCGAGTCACAACACGCTAACCTGCAACGCAATATCGGGCAAATTGAATCCCGCCGCTCGCGTTTGTTGCTGGAGCAGGGCAATCTGCCTCGCCCCGACACGCTGGCGCTGCAACAGGCGCGGGCGGAGCAGGCCGAGCTTGAGAGGCTGCATCTGCAACAACAGGAACAACTGGCGCAGTGGCAGGCGCAGTTGCCGCACACCGATAGCGAGCGGCGCAACCAGCGCGCCGCCTTGCAGCAGCAGGAGCGTTTGCTGGCGCAGACCGAGGCGCGTTTACACGCCTTGCAGCAATTGCAGGGGCAACTGGATAACGACAAACATTTGCAGGGCTGGTTGCGGCAACATCAATTAGACGACTTGCCCAGGCTGTGGCAATCCATAACGATTCACAATGGCTGGGAAGATGCGCTGGAGGCGGTGTTGCGCGAACGGCTGAACGCGTTTGCCTTGCCCGAGCTGGCGGAGGTGGCGAACTGGGATGCGCCGCCGTGCAAGCTGGCGCTGTTTGCGCCAACTTGCCCGGATTCTCCTGTTGGGGGAGCGGAGCCGTTGCATCCCTTGCTCGAACAGGTGCAATGCCAGGATGAACGGGTGCTGCCGGCGCTGCGCGAATGGCTGGCCTCTATCTATGCCGTCGCGGACGTGGCGGGCGGCTATGCGCAACGCGGGAAGTTGCCGCCGGGTGGCTGGTTCGTCACACCGCAAGGGCATCTTATCGGATGCCACAGCGTGTTGTTTTATGCGCCCGACAGCCAGTTGCATGGCGTGTTGAGCCGGCAAAGCGAGATCGTGAGGCTGGAACAGGAGTTGGCGGAACGGCAACAGGGCGTTGCCTATAGGCAGCAGCAGACCGCCGCCGCCGAGCAGCGCCATCAGGCCATCGAGCTGCAACTTCCGCCGTTACGCGGCGAAATCAACCGCTCACAGCAGCGTCAGCACGCGCTGCAAATGCAAATACTTAAATTTAATCAAGAGCATGAGCGCAGTGTGGAGCGCAGTTTACAGATTGCG
Organism: Gallionella sp.; assembly: GCA_036172035.1. GTDB lineage: Bacteria > Pseudomonadota > Gammaproteobacteria > Burkholderiales > Gallionellaceae > Gallionella. Next base: position 3,008 of record JAVHSF010000226.1, read on the forward strand.
CGCGAGTTGCAGGAAGCGCTGGAATTGCTGGAAATCGAGCAAATGCAGCAGCAGGAAGTGCAGGCGCAGATGGACGGCACACGCGAGGCGTTGGCCGTGTTTCAGGTCGAGGTGGCAGAGGCGCAGGCTCAAGCCAACGCGCACGAGCAGGCACTGGCAGTACAGCGCGGACGCACCCAGCAGGCGCAGCACGTCCTGCAGGAGGCGCGTTTTGTTGCGCGGACTTGTGCCGAAAAAATCGCCGATCTGCAACAAACCCTTGAACAGGCCATAGCCGGGTTGCTGCTATCCGAGCAAAATCTGGCGCAGTTGCAGGCGGATTTGTCGGCGGCAACCGACGATGCGGCGGCACAACAGTTGCAGGCTGCGCTGCACTTCCGCCAAGCCTGCGAACAGGCGCTGGCCGAAGCGCGCAACCGTCTGGAGACGGTCACGCTCAACCGGCAAACCCTGGATCAGGCGCGTCTGGTCTGCGCACAGCAACTGCAACAGTTGCGCGACAAGCTCAATGAGTTGGCGCTCAAGGAGCAGGAGGCGCGGCTGTATTGCGAACAATGGGATACGCAGTTGCAGGGCGTGGACGAGCGGGCGCTATTGCCGCTATTGGCCGCAGGCAACGTCAAACCGGCCAGTTTGCAGGACGAACTGGATCGCCTGAATGCGGCAATCGGGGCGCTGGGCGCGGTGAATCTGGCGGCGCTGGAAGCGTTGCAAGCCGCCACCGAGCGCAAGGCGTATCTGGATGCGCAGGCGCTGGACTTGCAAGAGGCGATGGACACGCTGGAAGAGGCGATACGGCGCATAGACCGCGAGTCGCGCGAGCTGTTGATGGAAACCTACGACCAGGTCAATCTTCACCTGGCGGAGCTGTTCCCGGTGCTGTTCGCTGGCGGCGAGGCGCGCCTGGTGCTGACTGGCAAAGAGATTCTGGATAGCGGCGTACAGGTGATGGCGCAGCCGCCCGGCAAGAAGAACAGTTCGATCCATCTGCTATCCGGCGGCGAAAAGGCGCTGACTGCCATCGCGCTGATATTTTCCCTGTTCCAGCTCAATCCCGCGCCGTTCTGCCTGCTCGATGAAGTAGACGCGCCGCTGGATGACACGAATACCGAGCGGTTGTGCGCGCTGATCCGCAAGATGGCGCTGCATACCCAGTTTGTGTTCATCAGTCACAACAAGATTGCGATGGAAATGGCACAACAGTTGGTCGGCGTGACCATGCAGGAGAAGGGTGTCTCCAAAGTGGTGGCGGTGGACATCGAGGCGGCGCTACGGATGCGCGATGAAGT
>JAVHSF010000227.1:0-4294 GCA_036172035.1 Gallionella sp.
AGCAAGCCCCGTTCCGCAAACGACAGTGTCCGCCCCGCCGCGACGATAAAGTGATCCAGCACGCGCACGTCCACCAGCGCCAGCGCCTGTTTCAGCGCGCCGGTGAGTAACTGGTCGGCTTGACTGGGTTCGGCCACACCGCTTGGATGGTTGTGGGCTAAGATGACGGCGGCGGCGTTGTGCGCCAACGCGCGCTTGACGACTTCGCGCGGATAGACGCTGGTCTGAGCCAGCGTGCCGTGGAACAGCTCTTCCGAGGCGATCACGCGGTGCTGGGTATCCAGAAACAGCACCAAAAACACTTCCTGCTGGCGTCCTGCCAGCAACAGTTGCAGATAGTCGCGCACCACCTGCGGCGAATTGAGTGAATCGCCGCGCTGCATTTCCTCTTGCAAGGCTCTGCGCGACATTTCCAGCACCGCTTGCAGTTGCACGAATTTGGCAGGTCCCATGCCTTTGGTCTTGCAGAAATCATCCCGCCCGGCGGCAAACAGTTGAGTCAGGCTACCGTATTTCGCCAGCAACTCGCGCGCCAGATCCACCGCGCTTTTGCCCGTCACACCAGTGCGTAGAAAAATCGCCAGCAGCTCCGCATCGGACAACGAGACTGCCCCGCGCGCTAACAATTTCTCGCGCGGGCGCTCGCCTTCAGGCCAGTCAACGATACTCACGTTCCACCTCCCCCAGACTTGTGAACAACAGGTGCGTAAAGCACGGCCCGATTACTACCGGACGGTATTGTACGACAACGACACTTGCAGGTTACCAGTTGCAGGTTACTGGCCGCTCACCTATGCTATCCGGCATCGTAAATAGCAACCTTATACCGTGTTCAATCTTAATCGTTTCGCCCTGCTCGTATTGATTACCCTGACCACAGGCTGTGCCAGCACCGTGGGCATTCCAACGCCAACGGTTGCCGCTCCTCCCGAGGTACGACACATTCCCCCCGCCAAACCAGCCGCTGTTCTCGCGCCCGCAAAGCCCTCCACCGTCGCGCCTGCGACCGCACCCTCAGCCGCCGTATTATCCGAAGCGCAAACCAGCGAGTTTATTTTGCAAATTTTACCCGGCGATCTCAATGATAAAGAAGGTTGGTCGAGTGATATGCAAAGCGTATTCCACGCCCTGCATATCCCGCACAGCGCCGAAAACTATTGCGCCGTAGTTGCCACCATTGAACAGGAATCGAGCTTTCAGGCCGATCCGGTCGTGCCGGGACTGCCCGCCATCGTCATGCGCGAGATCGAGCAGCGGCGGGAAAAATACCGTATTCCCTCAACCGTCGTAACCTGGATGCTGTCCGCGACCTCAAGCAATGGGCGCAGCTACCAGCAGCGCATAGCCACACTCAAAACCGAGAAGGAACTCAGCGACCTGATAGAAGAGATCATCGCCCAGATACCCGCAGGCAAAAAAATGTTTCCCAACTACAACCCGATACGCACCGGAGGACCGATGCAAGTCAGCGTCGAATTTGCCGAAGCCCATGCCAAGGTCAGGCATTATCCCTACCCAGTTCACGGCAACCTGCGCAACGAGGTTTTCAGCCGTCTTGGCGGGCTTTATTTCGGCACGGCCATCCTGCTCGATTACCCGGCTCCCTATGAGCAACTTGTCTATCGTTTTGCCGACTATAACGCGGGACGTTATAGCAGCCGCAATGCCGCCTTTCAGCTCGCACTGGCGAAAATCAGCGGACGCAGGCTGGCAAGCGATGGCGATCTGCTGCGCTACCAGCACGGTCGCCCGATTGAGGAAAGCAGCACGACGCAGCTCGCACTATCAAGCATCGGTAAAGTATTACGAATGAGCGATGCCGAAATCAACCGTGATTTGCAACTGGAAAAATTATCAACCTTTGGCCGGTCTCCTCTGTATCAACGGGTGTTCGCGCTGGCCGACCAAAAAGCCCCTCAACCACGCGAGGCTATCCCGCAAATTGACCTGAATAGCCCGAAGTTCCAGCGCAAGCTCACCACGGAGTGGTTCGCCAACCGGGTCAACAAACGCTTTATGAACTGTCTGAAGCGGGGTGCTTCAGTCAATTACCCGTCGCCGCAAAAGACCAAGTCCCCCACCCGGCATTAGCGGTGTGCCGGTTTTTTCTTGTAAGATGCGCGGCATGACTAAATTACACCTCGTTTTCGGCATCACTGGCGGCATCGCCGCCTACAAGGCAGCCGAGTTGTTGCGTTTGCTAAGCAAACAAGGCTACGCAGTACAAGTGGCGATGACCGAAGCCGCCTGCCATTTCATCACCCCGACTACGCTACAGGGCTTGTCCGGCAAGCCTGTATTCACCGATCAATGGGATGCCCGCGTGCCCAACAACATGGCACACATCAACCTGAGCCGGGCAGCCGACGCGATTGTGGTCGCGCCCGCCAGCGCCGATTTCATCGCCAAACTGGCCCACGGCCTGGCGGATGATCTCCTCTCGACCCTGTGTCTGGCGCGCAACTGCCCCTTGCTGATCGCGCCGGCGATGAACCGCGAGATGTGGCAAAACGCCGCCACGCAACGCAATATCGCCCAACTCATCGCCGATGGCGTAGAGGTGCTGGGTCCGATCAGCGGCATACAAGCCTGCGGCGAAGAAGGCTTGGGACGCATGCTGGAACCCGCACAACTCGCCGCATACATCACTGCCTCGCTCCAGCCCAAGCTCCTTGCAGGCACAAAAATCCTGATTACCGCAGGACCTACTTATGAAGCAATAGACGCAGTGCGCGGCATCACCAACCGCAGCTCCGGCAAGATGGGCTATGCCATCGCGCAAGCCGCACAGGAAATGGGTGCCGAGGTGGTGCTGGTATCGGGCCCAAACGCCCTGTCCACCCCGCTGAATGCACAACGGATTGACGTGCAAAGCGCCGCGCAAATGTTTGAGGCCGTTAAACAACAGGTCGCTGCCAGCGATATTTTTATCGCCGTGGCGGCCGTGGCGGACTACCGCGTCGCCCAGCCCAGCGAGCAGAAAATCAAAAAGAGCAACGCCAATCTCACCCTGGAACTCATCCCCAACCCGGACATACTGGCGCATGTCGCCGCCCTCCCCCATCCCCCTTTCTGCGTGGGCTTCGCCGCCGAAAGCGAGAACCTCGCCGAATACGCCGAACAAAAGCGGCTTGCCAAGAAATTACCGCTATTGGTCGGCAACATCGCGCAACAGGCCATCGGCAGCGACGACAACGAGCTGCTGCTGTTCGACGACAACGGCATCCATCCGTTGCCGCGCGCCGACAAGCTCACGCTGGCACGACAATTGATGCAGCATATCGCCCAATGTTATAGCACCACGAAATCGTAATTTTCGCCCTTTACCTTTTAGCCTGAAGCATACCTTCCCGCCGCCTTGCGGGGAGAGCGTAAAAACCTGACGAACTCAAGGAGTAGCCTGATGAAACAACCTAGCGTTGACGTAAAAATTCTCGACCCCCGGCTGCATGAAAACATGCCTGGCTATGCAACCGCCGGTTCGGCAGGCATAGACCTGCGCGCCTGCATCGAAAAAAACATCGTGATCCAGCCCAAGCAGTGCGAACTCATCCCCAGCGGTATAGCCATCCACCTGGCGAACCCAGGCTTCGCGGCGATGATCCTGCCGCGTTCGGGTCTGGGGCATAAGCACGGCATCGTACTGGGTAATCTGGTCGGGCTGATAGACTCGGATTATCAGGGGCAGATTTTCGTATCGCTATGGAATCGCAGCCAGATCCCTTTCACGCTGATGCCGATGGAACGCATGGCACAACTGGTGATCGTGCCGGTCATGCAAGCCAAATTCAACATTGTCGAAACCTTTCCGTTAAGCGAGCGTGGCACGGGCGGTTTTGGCAGTACCGGCAAACACTGAATGTCCTCAGCGATCATCCTGTTCGCCCACGGCGCACGCGATCCTGAATGGGCGCAACCCTTTCAGGAGATATGCGCACGGCTGCAACAAACCCTGCCCGGCACGCCAGTCATCGTTGCTTTTCTGGAATGTATGCAGCCGACGCTCGCCGAGGCGGTGGCACAGCTGGCGACAAGAGGAACAACTTCCCTTACACTGATTCCCATGTTTCTGGCGCGCGGCGGGCATCTCAAGGAGGATTTGCCGAAACGACTGGAACGCGTTCGGCAACAGCACCCGGAACTGCATTTTAATATTTCACCCGCCATCGGCGAAGTGGATGCCATCCTGCATAGCCTGGCAGACTGGGTCTATCACGAACACCAGCAAAATTCAGCGGCATAAAAAAGGCTATGTCGCAGTTACGTGTTGAATTTGATTGAACCAGCCCATTAA
>JAVHSF010000228.1:0-1932 GCA_036172035.1 Gallionella sp.
GAATCCTGAATCCTGAATCCTGAATCCTGAATCCTGAATCCTATTTCTTGCGCGGCGGCAGCAGGTCGGTAATCGTGCCTTCCGCCATTTCCGCCGCGAAGTTGAAGGTTTCCGACAGCGTCGGGTGCGGGTGGATGGTGAGGCCGATGTCTTCCATGTCCGCACCCATTTCCAGCGCCAGCACCGCTTCGGCGATCAACTCGCCCGCGTTCACGCCCACGATGGCAGCGCCGAGGATGCGGCGCGTCGCGGGATCGAGCAGCACTTTGGTCGAGCCTTCCTCGCGTCCCACCGACAGCGCACGACCGGAGGCCGCCCACGGGAAGCTGGCCTTTTCATAGGCGATACCCTGTGCCTTGGCCTGCGTCTCGGTCAGTCCCATCCATGCAATCTCGGGATCGGTGTAGGCGACCGACGGGATGGTCAGCGGCTCGAAGAAGGCCTTGTGTCCGGCGATGTTCTCTGCGGCCACCTTGCCTTCATGTACCGCCTTGTGCGCCAGCATCGGGTCGCCGACGATGTCGCCGATGGCATAGATGTGCGGCACGTTGGTGCGCTGTTGCTTGTCCACCGGGATGAAGCCGCGTTCGTTCACCACCAGACCGGCCGCTTCGGCAGCGATCTCGCGGCCATTCGGACGACGCCCCACCGCCATCAGCACGCGGTCGTAAATCTGCGCTTCGGCAGGTGCCTGTTCGCCCTCGAAGGTGACGCGCAAGCCTTCCGGCAGGGCTTCGATCCCGGTGACCCGGGTCTTGAGCATGATGGCTTCGTAGCGTTTGCCGATGCGGTTATGCAGCGGCTTGACCATGTCCTTGTCAGCGCCTGGCATCAGTTGGTCCATCAGTTCGACCACGGAAATCTTGCTGCCCAGCGCGTCATACACGGTGGCCATCTCCAGACCGATGATGCCGCCGCCGATCACCAACATGCGCTCGGGTACATCGGCCAGCGCCAGCGCGCCAGTGGAATCAATGATGCGCGGGTCGTCATACGGGAAGCCGGGGATGCGCGCGACGGAAGAACCTGCGGCGACGATCGCATTGTCGAAGCTGACAACCTTTTCGCCGTCAGATGTCTGCACCGTGATCGAATGGGGCGAAGTGAACTTCGCCAGCCCGCGCACCACTTGCACCTTGCGCTGCCGGGCCAAGGCAGCGAGGCCGCCGGTCAGCTTGCCGATCACGCTTTCTTTCCAGCCGCGTACACGGCCTATGTTCACGTCTGGCTTGGCGAAGGTCACGCCATGCTGCGACACCTCTTCCGCCTCGCTGATGACGCGGGCGACATGCAGCAGCGCCTTGGACGGGATGCAGCCAACATTCAGGCACACGCCGCCCAGCGTGGCGTGTTTCTCGATCAGCACTACCTGTTTGCCCAGATCGGCGGCGCGGAACGCGGCAGTATAGCCGCCGGGGCCGGCGCCCAGCACCACCACTTCGGCGTGGAAGTCGCCCTTGATTGAGGATTCAGGATGCAGGATTCGGGATTCAGTGGGTGTGGCGGGAGCGGAAGGCGCCACGGGTGCGCTGGCGGCTGCATCCTGACTCCTGATTCCTGACTCCTGTGCTGCTTCCAGCAGCAAAATCAGCGCACCTTCGGAGACTTTGTCGCCGACCTTGACGTTGACTTCCCTGACCACGCCAGCGGCGGTGCTGGGGACTTCCATCGCAGCCTTGTCGGTTTCCAGCGTGATGAGTGACTGTTCCTTCTCGATGGTGTCACCGGGCTTGACTGCGACCTCGATGATGGCGACATCCTTGTAATCGCCGATGTCGGGTACTTTAATTTCAATAGCTTGGCTCATGTTCTCTCCGTTTTCGTCATTCCGGCGAAAGCCGGAATCCAGTGGTTTTATTGAAAATGTTTTGAAATTTTGTCCTCGCAACACGAGGGGTTTGTTTTATGACTGGATTCCGGGTCAAGCCCGGA
>JAVHSF010000228.1:2032-4272 GCA_036172035.1 Gallionella sp.
CTATGTTCTGATCTGTCCGCTGCCCAATACGATGAATTTTTGCGAGGTCAGTCCTTCCAGGCCGACCGGCCCGCGCGCGTGGATTTTGTCGGTGGAAATGCCGATCTCCGCGCCCAGCCCGTATTCGAAGCCGTCGGCGAAGCGCGTCGAGGCGTTCACCATCACGCTGGAAGAATCCACTTCGCGCAGGAAGCGCATCGCCTTCGAATAGTTCTCGGTGACGATGCTGTCGGTATGCTGCGAACTGTATGTGGCGATATGTTCGATGGCGGCATCCAGGTCGGCCACCACGCGCACCGCCAGGATAGGCGCGAGATATTCAGTGCGCCAGTCCTCCTCGCAAGCTGCCTTCATTTCGGGTATCAGACCGCATGATGCCTCATCGCCGCGCAGTTCAACGCCCTTTTCGATATAGATTTTGCATAACGGCGGCAAAACTTTTGCGGCGACGCTTTGTGCGACCAGCAGCGTCTCCATCGCGTTGCACACCCCGTAGCGGTGGGTCTTGGCGTTGTCGGCGATGCGTATCGCCTTGTCAATATCGGCATCGTCGTCTATGTAAACGTGGCATATCCCATCCAGATGCTTGATGACCGGCACTTTCGCGTCAGCGGAGATGCGCGCGATCAGGCTTTTGCCGCCGCGCGGCACGATCACGTCCACATATTCCTTCAGGGTGATGAGTTCCCCAACCGCAGCGCGGTCGGTGGTGGCGACCACCTGCACGGCGGTTTCGGGCAGTCCGGCAGCCTTGAGTCCGGCATGGACGCAGGCGGCGATGGCTTGATTGGAGTGGATCGCTTCCGAGCCGCCGCGCAAAATCGCCGCGTTGCCGGATTTCAGGCAAAGTCCGGCGGCATCCGCCGTGACGTTCGGGCGCGATTCATAGATGATGCCGATTACGCCCAGCGGCACGCGCATTTTGCCCACCTGTATGCCGGACGGGCGATAATTCAAATCGGTGATGGAGCCAATCAAATCGGGAAGTTGCGCGATTTGCAGCAGGCCTTCGGCCATCGCGTTTACGGTTTTTTCGGTCAGCGTCAGACGGTCAATCGAAGCCTCATCCAGCCCATTGGCGCGCGCGGCGGCCACGTCCTGGGCATTTGCGGCCAGCAGTTGCGCCGACTGGCTTTTCAGTGCGGCGGCGATCCCGCTCAGCGCGCGGTTTTTGGTGGCGGTGTCGGTTTGCGCCATCTGGCGCGCAGCGGCGCGGGCGTTGATGCCGACCTGCCTCATGTATTGCTTGATGTCTTCCATGACTTTTCCAATATCCAAATTGGCGGGCATTTTATCACCTTGATGCGTTAAAATGCGCGCCCCACGGCTCTGTCATTCCCGCGCAGGCGGGAATCCAGTGAAAAATAACGTTCCGCGTAGCGGACAAAACCGAGGCAATGTCCGCTATGCGGGATTATTAAATTATCTGGATTCCCGCCTGCGCGGGAATGACGAATAGATATGTCCGACATACTCAAAAAAATTCTCGCGGTTAAAATTCAGGAAGTCGCTGCCGCAAAGGTATTGAAGCCGCTCGCCCCGATGCGCGCCGAAGCGGAGCAAGCCCTGGCTGCGCGTGATTTCGTCGGCGCGATGCGCGCCAAACTGGCGGCAAACCTGCCTGCGGTGATTGCCGAGATCAAAAAGGCCAGCCCGAGCAAGGGCGTGATACGCGCCGATTTTCACCCCGCCGGGATCGCCGCCAGCTATGAAAGTCACGGTGCGGCCTGTCTTTCCGTGCTGACCGATGAGCAATTCTTTCAGGGCTGTCCGGCCTATCTGCAACAGGCGCGCGCCGCCTGCGCGTTGCCGGTGCTGCGCAAGGATTTCATGGTGGATGAGTATCATATCTATCAGGCGCGCGCGATGAATGCTGATGCGATTCTGCTGATCGCCGCCGCGCTCGACGTGGCGCAGATGCAGGCCTTTGAATCATTGGCGCACAGCCTGGGCATGGCGGTGCTGGTGGAAGTGCATGACGGCGAGGAGTTGGAGGCGGCCTTGCAACTGACCACGCCCCTGATCGGCATCAACAACCGCAATCTGCGCACCTTCGGGGTCAGCCTGCAAACCACGCTGGAACTGCTGCCGCGCATGGCACGCGCAGGCGCTGAACGCATCGTCGTCACCGAGAGCGGCATCCTGGGGGCGGCGGACGTCAGACTGATGCGCAGCCATCAGGTCAACAGTTTTCTGGTCGGCGAGGCATTCATGCGCGCGGACGATCCGGGCGTGGAGCT
>JAVHSF010000229.1:0-4213 GCA_036172035.1 Gallionella sp.
CTAGTTTTGCGTCTCGATTTGTACCAGCGGTTCGTTTTCTACATACACTTCGCGCGGGCGTGAGCGGCGGCGCACCACTTGCGGTGTTGTTTCAAACACGGCGTTATCGGTGTTAACCATTTTGTCGGGTTGTGTCTCGATCTGCACCAGCGTTGGGGTGTTTACCTGCACTTGTGCTGTCGTCGCCACCGCTGGTGTTGCGGGAGCTGCGACAGGCGCAGCCTGCACAGGTTCAGCCGATACTGCTGGCTGGACATCATTGCCGGGTAAGGCAACATATTCGCTTGGCTTGACTTTGCCGGCGGTGGGCTGCGCAGTGGCCGGGACATCGTTTGGCGTAGCGTCCGTTTGGTCGTTCTCCGCTACGGAGCCGTTTTCCGTCATCTCTTGCTGTACAACCTCACGTTTTTCGCGTTCGCGACGACCGCCACGGCGACCGCGACGGCGGTTGCTGCTTTTCTCCGTTTTGTCCATTCCGTCTTCGGGAAGGGGCGCTATCGGGCTTGCGACGGTTACTTCGCTGGCGACGATGACGTTATCTGCCAATACCTGTGGCTCGGTTGGCTTGCGGGGGGGGCGTGGTTTTTTCGGTTTGACCGAGGTTTCGGCGGGCGCTGCCTTTTCATTGTTGCGAGGTTCGTTGGCTCGTAACTCGTTGCTTTGAGTTGCATTGCGCTCCGGGCGCTCACGACGCTTGCGGTTGCCTTCTTCGTTGCGTTCGGGACGATCCTTTTCGCTGCGTTCAGGACGATCTTTGCGGTCACGGCGCGGATTGTTGCGTGGTTTGGTTGCAGCAGGTTTTTCTGCCACTTCGTCACTGCCAAGCAACGCCTTGAACCAGCCGGTGACCTGGCCAAGCAGCGAAGGAGCGGGTTGTTCGACCTTCATGGGGGCGGGCTGAACCGGAGTAATTCCCTGCACTACCGCTACTGCTCGTGCGGCTTTGGCTGGCTCCTGTTCGGTTTTATCCGCTTCCGGTTTTTCCACCAGATTGTAGCTGGCCTGCAAGTTCTCGCCGTTCAGGTCGTCTTGACGCAGGCGGGTGATGCTGTAGTTAGGCGTTTCCAGATGCGGGTTGGGAATCAGTGTAATCGGCACGGCCAGACGTGATTCGATGCGGTGAATGTCGGCGCGCTTCTCGTTGAGCAGAAAAGTGGCGACATCTACAGGTACCTGGGCGTGTATTGCCGCGCTGCTGTCCTTCATGGCTTCTTCCTGGATGATGCGCAGGATGTGCAAGGCTGAAGATTCGGTGCCGCGAATATGGCCTATGCCGCTGCAACGCGGGCAGGTGATGAAATTGGTTTCGCCCAGGCTGGGTTGCAGGCGTTGGCGGGATAGCTCCAGCAGGCCAAAGCGCGAAATTTTGGCGGTCTGTACGCGGGCGCGGTCGTAGCGCAGGGAGTCGCGCAGACGGTTTTCTACGTCGCGCTGGTTCTTGCTGCTTTCCATGTCAATGAAGTCAATCACGATCAGTCCGCCCAGGTCGCGCAAGCGCATTTGGCGGGCGATTTCTTCGGCGGCTTCAAGGTTGGTGTTAAGCGCGGTGGCTTCGATGTCCGAACCTTTGGTGGCGCGTGCCGAGTTGATGTCAATCGCGGTCAGCGCTTCGGTGTGGTCAATGACGATTGCACCGCCGGAAGGCAGACGCACTTCACGCGAATGGGCAGATTCGATTTGGTGTTCGATCTGGAAACGCGAAAACAGCGGCACATCATCCACATAGCGTTTGATGCACTCCACGTTGTCCGGCATGACCGTACTCATGAACGCGAGCGCCTGTTGATACACTTCTTCGGTGTCAATCAGGATTTCACCGATTTCCGGGTTGAAGTAATCGCGGATGGCGCGTACCACCAGGCTGCTTTCCAGGTAAATCAGGGAAGGGGCTTTTTCGGCTTTTCCGGCACCCTCGATGGCATCCCAAAGTTGCTTGAGGTAGTTCAAGTCCCATTGCATTTCTTCTTCGTTGCGACCGATGCCGGCGGTGCGGGCTATGATGCTCATGCCTTCCGGCACATCCAGATTCGACAGCACTTCGCGTAATTCCGCCCGGTCGTCGCCCTCGATGCGGCGTGAGACACCGCCACCCTTAGGGTTGTTCGGCATCAATACGATGTAGCGCCCGGCCAGGCTGATGTAGGTGGTCAGTGCCGCACCTTTGTTGCCGCGCTCGTCTTTTTCGACTTGCACCAGCAGTTCCTGACCTTCGCGCAAGGCTTCCTTGATGGAAGGGCGACCGCTGACACCGGCCTGGTAATAATCGGGTGAAACTTCCTTGAAGGGCAGGAAGCCGTGGCGGTTGCCGCCGTAATCCACGAAGCAGGCTTCGAGGCTGGGTTCGATGCGGGTGATGACGGCCTTGTAGATGTTGCTTTTACGTTGTTCCTTACCGGCAGTTTCAATGTCCAGGTCAATGAGCTTCTGACCGTCAACAATGGCGACACGGAGTTCTTCCGGTTGTGTCGCATTGAATAACATGCGTTTCATTTATTTTGTCTCCCGCGCTCTGACACGGGCAAGACTCAGGCTACCTGCGGTTAGGCGTGAGAGAGGTGCAATCGTGCTAACAGCGTCGGGTTATGCAAACGGTTGGTCAAATCGGTTCTCTGCGGATAGCCAGTCTTAAAAAGTTTTGGGCAACACGGCAAAAGGCGGCAGCACAGTTGGGGAGCATGTACGGATTTTGCAAGGCTGCTAATCAGCGGCGGCTGCATGTACCGGCTACATCTATTGGGCTCTACCAGCAAGGTGTTGCAATTCATTTGCCCCGTCACGGAAATCCATGGGTGCTTTGAGCGCGTAAATCAATTACTATCGCTGCTGGTTACGGTGAGCGATATTAACCGGGCTGCGGTTGGAGCGAGGCGGCGCAATGCGCCATTAACCTTTAACAACGGGCTGCGTTTGTATCCCAACCGGGAACGAAGTCAGCAACGTTATCGGGAGTATCTCCCTAATTTTCCAAATCACGCGAACGGCGAAGTATAAGCACAATGAATGGTTTAAGCAAAGAATCTGTCACATTTCTGGAGATAGACGAAAGCGGCGAATTGCAACGTATTGACAACTTCCTGTTTAGTCATTTGAAAGGCGTTCCCAAGAGTCACATTTATCGCATTTTGCGGGGCGAAGTGCGCGTCAACAAGAAGCGCGTGAACCAGACCTACCGGCTGAAAATGGGCGACGTGGTGCGCATCCCGCCGATCCGTGTGGCCGAAAAAGAGGTGCTGCCGCAGACCTATGTCCCCGCAGACGAGTTGCCCATTCTCTACGAGGACGATGCACTGCTGGTGTTGAACAAGCCTTCCGGTCTGGCGGTGCATGGTGGCAGCGGGGTGAGTTTCGGGGTGATCGAGCAGATGCGCCGCGCGCGCCCGCAGGCGAAATTTCTGGAGTTGGTGCATCGGCTGGACCGCGAGACTTCGGGCGTGCTGCTGTTGGCGAAAAAGCGTTCCGCGCTCACCGCGATGCACGAGATCATGCGCGAGGGCATGAGCGACAAGCGCTATCTGACGTTGGTGCTGGGGCAATGGCACAACGCCCGCCAGCACGTCAAACTGCCACTGTACAAGTTCGACACGCCAAAGGGCGAGAAGCGCGTGATGGTGAGGGACGACGGCAAAAGCGCGCACACCATCTTCACCTTGCAGCAAAACTGGCCACCACAAAATAATGAAACCGGGTTCAGCCTGCTCGAAGCCGAACTCAAAACCGGACGCACCCACCAGATCCGCGTGCATCTCTCGCATCTCGGCTTTCCGATCGCCGGAGACGACAAATACGGTGATTTCTCGCGCAACAGGGAATTGATGAAGCAGGGGTTAAAGCGCATGTTCCTGCACGCGCACTCGATCTCCTTCAATCATCCGCTGACTGGCGAGCCGATGCAGATCAACGCGCCGCTGCCGCCGGAACTTGCGGGTTTTGTCGCGAAACTGGATGCGAAGTTGGAGTAGGGCGCAGGGTTTGTGCCAGTGGCAGACCGGCGGCTGGTTGCCTTTCTTGTCTTGCCAAGAAAGGTAATCGAAAGAAGTCGCCCCCGGTGCGCCGCGCCGTTGGCGTACCCTCGATAGTCGCAAACAAGCGGGGCTGTGCAACTCGCCCTGGCGGTGCGCCCACACCGCGCACCACTGCGGAACTCAAACAGTACGCGCTTAAACCCACCGCTTGCTTGCGATTATCTTCGGCGACGCACAGGGGATAAGGGCGA
>JAVHSF010000230.1:0-4207 GCA_036172035.1 Gallionella sp.
TGTTCGGCGGGTTCACTTGTAGCCGAGACGATGCAATATCTCAATAGAAACATTCGCTTGATTTAATGTGTAAAAATGCAGCCCCGGCGCGCCGCCAGCGATGAGTTTTTCGCACAGCGCGGTGACCACGTCCAGGCCGAATGCCTGTACCGCTTCGGTGTCGTCGTTGTAGCCTTCCATAGTTTTGCGCATCCAGCGCGGGATCTCGGCACCGCAGGCATCCGAAAAGCGCGCCAGCTGGGAAAACCGCATAATGGGCATGATGCCGGGTACGATAGGCGCGGTCACGCCCAGCTTGCCCGCCGCTTCGACAAAGTTGAAGTAGGCATCCGCATTGTAAAAATACTGCGTGATCGCAGCATCCGCACCCGCCTCCACCTTGCGCTTGAAATTGAGCAGGTCGGCTTGTGCGGACTGGGCTTGCGGATGAAATTCAGGATAGGCTGCCACCTCGATATGAAAGTGGTCGCCCGTCTCGGCGCGGATAAACGACACCAGCTCGTTGGCGTACTGGAACTCGCCTATGCTGCCCATGCCGGAAGGCAGGTCGCCGCGCAGTGCAACGATGCGCTGGATACCCATGTCCCGATAGGCGAGCAGCATGGCGCGGACGTTGTCGCGGGTCGAACCGACGCAGGATAGATGCGGTGCGGCCTGATGGCCTTCAGCATGTATCTGCCGGATGGTGTCCACAGTGCGTTCCTGCGTGGAGCCGCCCGCGCCGAAGGTGACGGAAAAAAATTCCGGCTTGAGCGCGGTCAAACGGGCGCGCACGGCGGTCAGTTTTTCGACACCTTCAGGAGTCTGGGGTGGATAAAACTCGAAACTTATGGGGGTGTTAGTCATGATTCCTCACCAGGAGTTGTGCGGCGGCTGAAGACAGCGCCCAGGAAAAAATACTGTACAAAACTGCACCCAGCACGCCGTGCCAGAAACTATCCACCACGAAGCCGCGCAAAATCGAGCCGGCGAACCAGAACATCAAGCCGTTGATGACGAAGATGAACAGCCCCAGCGTGACCACGGTCACGGGCAGAGTAAGTACCAGAAAGACCGGTCGGATCAGCGTGTTGACCAGGCCGAGAAGGAGAGCGGCCAGGAAAGCTGCCGCGAAACCATCCACGTGAATACCCGGCACGAAGCTCGCCACCGCCAGCAAGGCAAGGGCGTTCAGCGACCAGATGAGTAACAGTTGTAGCAACAGGTTTCCCTTGAAAAATTGAGGGGCGGAAAATCCGCCCCGTCATCATACCTGCCTTTCGGCTATCAACAACGCACGCGATCAATAACGATAGTGGTCGGCCTTGTACGGACCTTCCTTGGGTACGCTGATGTAAGCCGCCTGCACGTCGGTCAACTCGCTCAGTTGTGCGTTGAGTGTCGTCAACTGCAAACGGGCGACCTTTTCATCCAGATGTTTCGGCAAGGTGTAAACGCCGACCGGATATTCGCTGGTGCGGGTAAACAGCTCGATCTGTGCCAGTGTCTGGTTGGCGAACGAGGAAGACATCACGTAGGAGGGATGACCCGTGCCGCAACCCAGGTTAACCAGACGACCTTCAGCCAGCAACAGAATGCGCTTTTCGGGTCTTCCGTTCATTGGCGGGAAGATCACGTGATCAACCTGTGGCTTGATGTTTTCCCATTGGTATTGCTTGAGCGAGGCGACATCAATCTCGTTGTCGAAGTGACCGATGTTGCAGACGATAGCCTGGTTCTTCATCTTCTTCATATGCTCGTGATTGATGACATGGAAATTGCCGGTGGTGGTGACAAAGATGTCGCCGAACTCGCTGGCGTAATCCATGGTGACCACACGATAACCTTCCATCGCGGCTTGCAGCGCGCAAATCGGGTCAATTTCCGTTACCCACACCTGGGCGGACAGTGCGCGCATGGCTTGTGCGCAACCCTTTCCCACGTCGCCGTAACCCGCGATAACGGCAATCTTGCCCGCGATCATCACGTCGGTGGCGCGCTTGATGCCGTCAACCAGCGATTCGCGGCAGCCATACAGGTTGTCGAACTTGGACTTGGTAACGGAGTCGTTTACGTTGATGGCCGGGAACTTCAGCTCGCCGCGCTGATGCATTTGGTACAGACGATGCACGCCGGTGGTGGTTTCTTCGGTCACGCCCTTGACGGCGGCCAAACGGGTGGAGTACCAGGTCTTGTCGGTGGCCAGCTTGGCTTTGATCGAATTGAACAAACAGATTTCTTCTTCGGAAGTCGGCTTGCTGATGAGTGCGGCATCTTGTTCGGCGCGTGCGCCCAAATGCAGCAACAGGGTGGCATCTCCGCCATCATCCAGAATCATGTTGGACAACGTTTTTTCCCCATTCGGGCCGTCAGTCCATTCAAAGATGCGGTGGGTGTAATCCCAGTAATCGGCAAGCGATTCGCCTTTGACGGCAAAAACCGGCACGCCAGTCTCGACGATGGCAGCGGCGGCGTGATCCTGGGTGGAATAAATATTGCAGGAAGCCCAGCGCACTTCTGCGCCCAGCGCGGTCAACGTTTCGATCAGCACGCCGGTTTGAATCGTCATATGCAGCGAGCCGGTGATGCGTGCGCCCTTGAGCGGCTGGCTGGCGGCGAATTCGCGGCGGATCGCCATGAGGCCGGGCATCTCGATTTCGGCGATAGCCAGTTCCTTGCGTCCCCAGGCTGCCAGTGACATGTCTGCGACAACGTAGTCTTGTGTTGCTGTGTTCATACCCAACTCCATTCATAAAAGTTAATGAATGGGTGCGGTTAGAACGAGAACGGATCCGAGCCTGACGGGGGAATGGTTATCCAGACCCGCTGCAGCACCCCTCGGAGGCCGCGGATTATAAATGAAAAAAGGTTTCTTGCAAAAGATGTTCTTGCTTGCCCGAAACGCTATCTACCAGGAGGTGTCGGCTACGCCGCTCCACAACTCATGAATATCGGTGAGGTTCCATTTTGCGGGTTCTTCGTAAGAGACAATTTTGTCCTGGCAGCCCGGAAGGGATAGATCCATTATTTCGTGTTGAATCCGGCAATTCGAGCGGATGGAAAAAAATATCTTCACCATCGGCGTGAGCAGGGAATTCGCAGTTTGAGCGATAACCACAGCCAAACGCCCCGATTTGAGTTGTATCAGCGAACCTATCGGGTAGATGCCGACGCTGCGCACAAAGGCCTGGAAAATGCGCTGGTCGAAATGTCCGTTGCTCCACTCCGCCATGCGGCGCAGCGACTCGGCAGGTTCCCAGCCACTCTTGTAAGGACGGTTGGAAGTAATCGCGTCATATACATCGCACACCGCACCCATCTTGGCATACAGGCTGATTTGTTTGTCGCCGAGGTGTTCCGGGTAGCCGCTGCCATCCACTTTTTCGTGATGGTGCAGGCAGACATCCAGTGCGACATCGCTCACGCCGCTGCCTTCCAGCAACATCTTGTGTCCCTCGCTGGGGTGGTTTTTTACGATGGCAAATTCCGCATCGGTCAATTTGCCCGGTTTATCCAATATTTCCATAGGAATCATCATCTTGCCTATGTCGTGCAACAAACCCGCCAAGCCCGCTTCGCGGGTTTCTGCTTCGTTCAAACCCAACCGTTTGGCCAGTGCCACCATCAGTGCGCAGACCGCAACCGAGTGCATATAGGTGTAATCATCCTTGTTTTTTAGCCGTGCCAGACTGATGAGTGCGTCAGGATTCCTGAGTACCGAATTGGAAATTTCTTCAACCAGAGGGAGTGCATCGTCGCAATTAAGCGCCTTGCCCATGCGCGCCTCACCGAACATCGAGGCGACGGCCTGTTTGGATTTCGCGCAAATCTTCACCGCTTGCGCCGCTTCCTGGCTGACGCTGATGCGTTGCACCGTCTTGTTGGGTGTGACATCCTGGACGGGCGTTATGGCAACGGTTTCGCTGATATTTCCACGACTTTCGTCGTCCCCAATATGGCTATCGCCAGCATCAGCGACATCCAGACCCTGTACGGTATCTATTTTTAGCCACTTTACCTGCGCCGACAAAATGATTTGCAGGTCTTTAGGGTCATCCAGCAGAAAGGTTTTGCGCCAGAACGGATGATCCATCCACGCGCAGCCCAATTCGTGAATGTACATGCCCAAACGCAATTGTTCGACGGCAATCCGCTTAATCATGAATCTCTCTACCTCATCAATGGATGGGGGATTTTAAGGCAAAAAACAACGGCATCCAAAACTAAA
>JAVHSF010000231.1:0-4124 GCA_036172035.1 Gallionella sp.
ACCAGTTATCCCGGTAGTGGATGAGCCGCTGCGGTGATATTTCGCGCTGCGTTTCCGCATCGTCGCTGCGGCTGTGGTAGCTGATATGCAAGCTGTGCCGTTGCAGCAATGCGCCCGCCACTGTCTGGAAACAGGCCGGTTCGACATTGCGCCCGCTCATGCGCAGGATATGTACGCGCCTGGAGATGTCTTCGTTTTGCTGCGCGATGTCCCCCACATGCCTGGCTGCCAGAATTTTTTCGATGCGCTCTCTGACGGGTTTAAGTTGCGCGTCGAGCAGGCCGGGCTGCACCTGCGCCAATAAATACTGAGTGGTCAACAAGGCGTAAATCTCGGTCGAACTGAACCACAGACCCGGCAATTCGAAAGATTGATCCTGCGCGTAGCAATAGCCGTTGTACTCGCGGCTGTATTCAATCGGCGCATCGTAATACAGGCGCATTACCCGGATGATGCGGTTGACCGTGGCACGCGAGCATTCGAGTTCGTCTTGCAATATCCGGCAGGATACCGGGTGACGGCGCGAAGAAATGGCCTGATGCAGCTTGTAGATACGTTGCAAACTGTCCATGACACGGCATCCTTTCATTGACCCCGGGCATTGACCTCGGGCATTGACCTCGGGTTAAGCGTATCGAAAACCGTCGGTGCAAAAGCCATGGCAATCCTGAACGGCATTCAGATTGTAGCCCAATACTTTTCAAGCGCTGTCAACGCAAAATAGAAATGTCCGCTTTGCCATTTTTTATTTGCTACGGTACAGCCGGTTGCCCGTTGGGCGCTGCCTTGCTGACGGGCATCTTTCTCCAAGGATGATTGACCGCAGGCGGATGTCCCGTATTACGTCGAGCAATGGCTTTATCCACCCGTGCATTGACCGATTTGCCATCGGCGACCGCTGATTGGCGTTTCGGTTTATCCATCACGCGATAAGTCAATGTGCGTTTTCCCCACAGCAGCTTCATCGTGCCGTCAAAGTCCTGATGCACGGTCACCTACGCCCCCCGTAGTGCCACCCCAGCCCCGGTGGTCGTGACTTGCAGTCACTGATGCTCATGCTGGCAAGACAGATTCCTGGACAGTGTCTTCAATCGTATTGAGATGCTTGCGCACGGTCGGGCGGGATAAACCCATGTCGCGGGCAATTGCTGAGATGCTTTGCTTCGGCACCAGGTGACGTCTGCGAATTTCGTAAATCATGTCCATATAAAACACTCCAGATACCCCCGGCAAAAATGCCGGATGATTACATACCGGAGTGGAAACTATTGGACGCTGTTTCCCCCCTAATCTGGAAAGTATTGCACGCTGCCTGACAAGCGCGTTCCCGTTTAGAAAATTTCTGTAATTTTGCTTCCCGATTTTTCGCAAAACGCAGCAAAACGGCGAATTCGCGATCTTCCCCACCAATTCCTGTTTACCCCCTTACCTTGCGCCCACCAGGCCGTTTTATGGCGGTTTTGACAAGCCTGCTTTGTACGCCTTATGTTTACTGGCTTGCAGGGTTGTAGGCTGCGTCCTAAACGAGCAAAACCGCTGTTTTTTCAATTTTTCGGCAGAATTTCACCGTTGCTTCAGGAAAGTTATTTTTTGAATCCGTTTCGGCTGTCAGGTGTTTCTTCCAAAAAAAATGGCCACGAAATCGTGACCATTTTTTATAGCTGAAAAAACCCGTCGCTTTACACGTCCAGATTTCTCACCCCCAAAGCATTCTTTTCGATGAAGGCGCGGCGAGGTTCAACCAGATCACCCATCAGGGTGGTGAAAACTTCGTCGGCGGCGATGACATCTTCAATGCACACTTTGAGCAGGATGCGGTTGGTTACGTCCATGGTGGTTTCCCATAGCTGTTCCGGGTTCATTTCGCCCAGCCCTTTGTAACGTTGAACGCTCACGCCTCGCTTGGCTTCTTGCAGCAGCCATTCGATGGCTTGCTTGAAGCTGGTCACGGTGCGTTTCTGTTCACCGCGCGTGATGTACGCACCCGGCTTAATTAAACCGATCAAAATATCCGCCGCTTTACGGATTTGTACATAATCGCTGCTTTGCAAAAAGGCGCGATCCAGGTAGCTGACCGAATAGTTGCCATGCAACAATTTGGTCAGACAAAGTTTCAATTCGTCATGCTCGTTATGCTCGACGCTCACTTTTATGCCGCTGACGGCAGCTTGCAGAAGCTGCGCACTGTTTGCCGCCTGCTGTTCATTTTCCAGCGACAGGGCAGGCAGGTTGAGCAGGGCATGAGTTGCCTCCGGCGCAATAAACCGGGAAAGTCTGTCAATGACTTCTTCGGCAATAATGTATTGTTTGGCGATCTGTTCGAGTGCTTCATCCTGGATCGGCTTTGCTTCAGGCTCGACAAATAGTGCCGTATCCTTCAAGGCGGAATTGAGCAGGTAGTTGCTCATTTCCTTGTCATCCTTGAGATAACGCTCGTCGCGGCCTTGTTTGATCTTGTACAACGGCGGCTGGGCGATGTAGATGTGACCGCGCTCGACCAGTTCCGGCATTTGCCGGTAGAAGAAAGTGAGCAGCAGGGTACGGATATGCGAACCGTCCACGTCCGCATCGGTCATGATGATGATGCGGTGGTAACGCAGTTTGTCGGCGTTATATTCGTCCTTGCCGATACCCGTACCCAGCACGGTAATCAGCGTGGCGATTTCCTGAGAGCCGATAAGTTTTTCAAAGCGCGCCTTTTCGACGTTCAAAATCTTGCCCTTGAGCGGCAGAATGGCCTGAAACTTCCGGTCGCGTCCCTGCTTGGCGGAGCCCCCCGCAGAATCTCCCTCGACCAGGTAAAGTTCTGATAATTTTGGATCTTTTTCCTGGCAGTCGGCCAGCTTTCCAGGTAAACCCATGCCGTCCAGAATCCCTTTACGGCGGGTCAGGTCGCGGGCCTTGCGCGCGGCTTCGCGGGCACGCGCCGCTTCAATAATTTTCCCAACAATAATTTTTGCTTCAACAGGTTTTTCCAGCAGGAACGCCGTCATTTGTTCGGCAATCAATTCTTCGATAACAGGACGAACTTCTGAAGAAACCAGCTTATCTTTGGTTTGTGACGAAAATTTTGGATCAGGCAATTTGACCGACAAAACTGCCGTCAAACCCTCGCGCATATCGTCGCCAGTGGTATCCACCTTGGCTTTTTTCGCCAGCTGTTCGGTTTCAATGTAATTATTCAAGGTGCGCGTCAAAGCGGCGCGCAGGGCAGTCAAGTGCGTTCCCCCGTCGCGCTGGGGAATATTGTTGGTAAAACACTGCACGCTTTCCTGATAGGTGTCGTTCCACTGCATGGCAATTTCCGCCGTAATCCCGTCTTTTTCACTGGTGGCATGAAAAATTGTTGGATGCAGTGCCAATTTATTGCGATTCATGTATTCCACGAAACTCTTGATGCCGCCGCTGAAAGCAAAGTTTTCTTCCTTGCCATTGCGCTGGTCAATCAGCGCAATTTTCACGCCGTTGTTCAAAAACGATAATTCGCGCAGGCGCTTGGCCAGAATATCGAAATGGTATTCGATCAAACCAAAAGTTTCAGTTGCCGCCAGAAAATGCACCACCGTGCCTTTCCTTTTGGAATCCCCTACCACCCTGAGCGGGGCGACCGGGTCGCCGTGACGAAATTCCATAAAGTATTCCTTACCATCACGGTAGATGGTCAATTTGAGCCATTCCGACAGGGCGTTGACCACGGAAACACCGACACCGTGCAAGCCACCGGATACCTTGTAGGAATTGCTGTCGAATTTGCCGCCCGCATGAAGAATGGTCATGATGACTTCGGCGGCAGAGCGGCCTTCTTCCTTGTGTATGTCGGTCGGAATACCGCGACCGTTATCGCTGACACTGATCGAATTATCCGCATAAATAATGACGTTGATTTCATTGCAATGCCCCGCCAATGCCTCATCAACTGCGTTATCCACCGCTTCAAATACCATATGGTGCAAGCCGGTTCCATCGTTCGTGTCGCCAATATACATGCCTGGGCGTTTGCGGACAGCTTCCAAGCCTCTTAGCACTTTGATACTGGTTGAATCATATTCACTCATCGGTTTCTTTCCAGGTATTGATTTGTTTCACGTGAAACATTATACAAACACATAATGCATTAAAACTAA
>JAVHSF010000232.1:0-4077 GCA_036172035.1 Gallionella sp.
CCTTTTTCATGATGAAGATTTTTGGCATTGATTTGCAGCGCATTTCGCTGGGTGCGCTGGTAATCGCGCTAGGTCTGCTGGTGGACGATGCCATTATCTCCGCCGAGATGATGGTGGTGAAGATGGAGCAGGGCTGGGACCGTTTCAAGGCGGCGACCTTTGCCTATACCTCGACCGCCTTCCCGATGTTGACCGGCACGCTGATCACCGCCGCCGCGTTTACTCCGGTGGGCTTTTCCAAGTCCGCCGCCAGCGAATACACCTTTTCGATTTTTGCCGTGGTGACCCTCGCGTTGGGCGTTTCCTGGCTGGTCGCGGTGGTGTTTACGCCTTATCTCGGCTATCAGTTGCTGGATCCGAAGAAACTCATTGAAAAAGCGCAGCGACATGGCGAAGATATTTACGATACGCCGTTTTACCGGCGTTTCAGGGCAACGGTGGAGGGGGCGTTACGCAATCGCTGGAAGGTGATCATCGGCACGCTGTTGTTGTTCGTGTTGTCCATCGTGGCGTTTAACAAGGGGGTGGAGAAGCAATTTTTCCCCTCATCCAGCCGCCTGGAGTTGCTGGTGGATTTGTGGCTGCCGCAGGGCGCATCGCTCAAGGCAACCGAACACGAAGTCAAGCGGGTCGAGCAACTGTTGCAGGGTGATGCGGCGGTGAGTAACTTTACCTGCTACATCGGCAACGGTACGCCGCGTTTCTTCCTGTCGCTGGACGTGAAGTTGTTCAGCGACAACTTCGGCCAGTGCGTGATCATGACCCGTGATTTTGCCGCACGCGAAAAGCTGAAGCATCGGCTGGAGCAGATTTTTACCTCGGCGAAGGGGGGGTTTACCCATCTGCATCCACATGTCTCACGCCTGGAAAATGGCCCGCCTATCGGTTATCCGGTGCAGTTCCGCGTTAGCGGTGCGGATGTCGAACAGGTGCGCAGCATTGCCGAACAGGTCTCCAGCCTGATGCGCGACAACCCGCATTTGCAGGATGTCAGCTACGACTGGAATGAAAAAGTGAAGAGCGTGCGTATCGAGGTGGATCAGGACAAGGCGCGCGCGCTGGGCACAAGCAGCCATGATGTCGCGCAGGCCTTGCAAGGCTGGCTCAACGGCATTGCGCTCACCCAATACCGCGAGGGTGACCAGCTGATAGACGTGGTGTTCAGAGGGCAAAAAACGCAAGGCGGTGAAGCGGTCGCACTGGACAGACTGCCCGACCTGGATGTCCCGCTGGCAAATGGCGGCCATGTGCCGCTGGCGCAGCTGGCGAAATTGCGCCCCGTGCTGGAAGAAGGCGTGATCTGGCGGCGCAACCGCGTGCCGACCCTGACGGTGCTGGCCGACATGGCTGACAAGACCCAGCCCGCTACCGTATCCAGCCAGTTGAACGTCCAGCTGGAAACCCTGCGCGCCAAATTGCCCGCCGGATACCACGTTGAGATGGGCGGCAGTGTCGAGGAAGCCGCCAAGGGGCAGACCGCGATCATGGCGGTGATGCCGCTGATGCTGGTCGGCGTGATTACCCTGCTGATGATGCAGTTGCAGAGCATCAGCCGCACCGTCATCGTGCTGCTCACCGCGCCGCTGGGGCTGATCGGCGTGACCGCTTCACTTTTGATATTTAACGTGCCGTTTGGCTTCGTCGCCAACCTGGGCTTCATCGCGCTGGCGGGGATGATCATGCGCAATTCGGTGATTCTGGTGGATCAAATCCGTCAGGACGAAGCCGCCGGCAAAAACAGTTGGGAAGCGATTGTCAGTTCCACCGTGCGCCGCTTCCGTCCCATCACGCTGACCGCTGCGGCTGCGATCCTGGCGATGATCCCGCTCACCCGTCAGGTGTTCTGGGGGCCGATGGCCGTTACCATCATGGGCGGACTGGTCGTCGCCACGCTGCTCACCTGTCTGTTCCTGCCCGCCTTGTATGCCGCATGGTTCGGGGTCAGGAAGGAGTGAGGCCGCCTGCCTGACGGCTGGGGATTGCCTGTTTTGGGGATTGCCTGTTTTTCGGGTGCGCCGGGTGGCGGCATATCGTCCATTTTGTGCAGGTCTTGCCTGAATTGACGGAATCCCTCCGGGAGCCTTTGAGTTTTCATCCCTCCCTACCCCTCACAGGGGGAGGGAGGGTCTATGCCGGACTTTTTTCTATGTTGGGTGGTGCGCTGAAAAATGCCACTGCCTCGACCTCTATTCGGGTGCGTTTCATCGGCGGCAGGCTTTGCCAGATGCGTTTGCCGTATTGTTTGGTGATCAGGCGCGGGTCGCAGATCATCAGCACGCCCCGGTCGGTTTCGTCGCGGATCAAGCGTCCCGCGCCCTGTTTGAGGGTGATGATGGCGCGCGGCAACTGGTATTCCATGAAGGCGTTGCGCCCCTGTTTGGTGATTTGTGCGATGCGCGCCGCCAGCACCGGGTCGTCGGGCGGTGCGAACGGCAGTTTGTCTATGATGACCAGCGACAGGGCTTCGCCCCTCACGTCCACGCCTTCCCAGAATGACTGGCTGCCCAGTAGCACCGCGTTGCCGTGGTCGCGGAAGCGGGTCAGTAGTTCGTTGCGCGAGCCTGTCCCCTGTAGTAGCAGCGGGTAGTTCCAGCCGCGCCGGTCGAATTCCGCCTGCAAGATTTCATGCGCGCGCTGCATGGCGCGCAGGCTGGTGAACAGCAGGAAGGCGCGACCCTTGCTGGCTTCGATCATCGGCAGCGCCGCCTGTATCACCGCTTCGGTATAGCCTTCGCTGTTCGGTTCGGGCAAGCCGCCCGGCACATACAGCAGCGCCTGCTTTTCGTAGTCAAACGGGCTGTCCCAGCAGGCGGTGCGGGCACTGAGCAAGCCCATCTCGCCCTGATAGTGGGAAAAATCCTGTTTTACCGCCAGCGTGGCGGAGGTGAATATCCACGCGCGGGCATTATTGCCTATCTGTTTCTCGAAGATTTCCGCGATGGACAGGGGGGTGGTGTTGAGTTGCAGCGAGTGGTGGAACACCTCCAGCCAGCGCACGAAACCGTCCCCCTCTCCCTTCGCGGGGGAGGGGGGGAAAATTCCTATCCACTGCTTCAATTGCTGCCCCAGCGCCTGCGCCCGTTGCCAGCAGTTTTCCAGCCCCTCGCTGCGTTCCGCCTGCTTTTCCAGAAGTTCTGCCAGTTGTGCCAGTTTTTCGCCCAGTATTTTGAGCGCGGGCGCGAACTCATTGATGCTTTCCGTCGCGCCGGCAGGCATCCGCCCCTCCTTTTTGAACACCAGCCGCAAATCGCGCGCCGCCTTGTCCAGCTCGTCGCAGGCTTTGGGCAGCGGGGCGAAATCCTTGGCGGAGGTCAGCGCCTCGATGCGCGTATCTTGAGCTAAATCAAGCAGTTGCGATGTGGATATGTTTTCGCCGAAGAACAGACTGGCAGTTTCCGGCAACTGGTGCGCCTCGTCGAAGATCACCGTGTTGCAGGCGGGCAACAGTTCCGCCACGCCATCGTCCTTGAGCATCACGTCGGCAAAAAACAGATGGTGGTTGACTACCACGATGTCGGCCTTCATCGCTTCGCTTCGCGCGTGGAGGACGAAACATTCCTTGTGGTTCGGGCATTCCTGCCCCAGACAGTTGTCGCGCGTCGAGGTCACTTGCAGCCAGATCGGCGCATTTTCCGGCACGTCGGCGATGCCGCTCTTGTCGCCGGTGCTGCTGAGCCTGGCATATTTCCTGATCTTGCCCAGATGTTTGACATCTTCGCGCGTGGCGAAACGGCCATCGTTTAACGCGCGTTCCAGATGATAGTGGCACACATAATTGGCGCGCCCCTTGAGCAGGGCGATGGAAACCGGTGCTTTCAGGGCATCACGCACCATCGGCAAATCCTTCTGGAATAACTGATCCTGAAGGTTTTTGGTGCCGGTGGAAATGATCACCTTGCCGCCGTTAAGCAAGGCGGGTACCAGATAGGCGAAGGTCTTGCCCGTCCCCGTCCCCGCCTCCGCCACCAGAATCGCATTGTTCTTGATGGCATCGGCCACCGCCAGCGCCATCTCACGCTGCTGGGCGCGCGGGCGGAACGAGGATACCTCGCTGGCGAGGGGGCTTGATTCGGAGAA